>CAZNXI010000143.1:0-5241 GCA_964577005.1 uncultured Rheinheimera sp. | reverse complement strand
GCTGCCCAGTTAATTGCTCGCTTACTCGACTCAGTCGGCAAAGCAGAGGGCGTTTTAGGCACTATTGCGGGTGACGATACTATTTTCATCGCCCCGATCAGTGTAAAAAATATCAATTTCACCCTGCAAAAAGTGACTGAATTATTTGAAAAGGTCTAGGGGGCACGGAAGTCTCCTCGAGCTGCCGCTTCTAAAAAACTCAATGACGGGACAAAAAAAGCAGAAGCGAGATCTAACTGACAAAAATCCAAAAGTGGATCTGCTATCCTGTCAGCATGCACTGCAAAGCGCTGCTGCCAATAGGTAGTTAACGCGCTGCTGTCAGCACTAAAATTTAACGATATCGCCCCCTGCAGTTGTAATGTTGCATAAGCCATGTTTTGTTGTAAGATCAACGCGCCTTCAGCGTGTGCCGCTTCCCAACAGCCAAGATGACTATTTTCATGGCCACTTGCTAACCCTGTTTTAGCTTCTAACTTTGCATAACCCATAATCGCTTCTTGTTGCGCAGTGCTTAACTGTGACCAGATTTTGTGGTCCAGTAACCAGCGGTAAAAAAAGACATAACTGCCACCGGCAAAGGTAGGGCAGACTTTCGCATCAATTAAAGCGACCTTTCTTTTTAACTGTCCTCTGGGGTTAAGCGGTGCATCTACAAAGCCTGTCAATTGCCTACCGTCTAGATAGCGAAAGCCAGATAACTGCTCTAAAACTTCAACATGCCCATGAATCAACTGATAAATCTGCTGTAATGCGATGTAATTCACATCCTGACGATCAGAGCGAACTTGAATTAACAGATCGGCCATCGTATAACTGACCGCGACATGCTCCGAGGCTAAATCAGGACATGCTTGAAAATTTTCGGGCCTATGCCATGGATATAAGTTATCCCAATAATGATGACTAATACCGACCACCGCCGTTAACATGGCTTCTGAGAAGAGTTCTGAAAGGCGCTCGACTAACTGCAGTATTCTTGGTAGTTTATAGCGCATCACGGCTTCTTGGCCATCAAGTACAGTACACAGTAGATAATTGCCGTGTAAGTTCGCTTCTGCACAAATGCCTAATTGTTCGCGAGCCATGCCTTACCTTATTCTTATATTATTTTCGAAGAGTATACCTTTAAATCAGCATAAGCTTAATCCCCTATTAACGTGTGAGATATATCTCACAAATCAGGTAGTAATAGCGCAACTTTGAAGTAGCAATGCTAGCATTCAAATCTGTAAGTTCATGTTATTTATAATCTTAGTAGACGTAGGTGCTTTCTTGCAATCTTATGACACAGCGTATGATTGCAGAAATTGCCCCCTAAAGCAGATTTAAACGTGCATAATTACCACATCAAAACACAACAGCGTTTTGATGTCTGAAAGGATTTCAGACAACGCATGGAAATGCAAAGCTGCAGGAGCACGCTTACTGGTCTTGGATAGACACAGTTAAGGACAGCTAAAGGACACCTTCATGATGAAGATGACTCTACAGGAAGCTTGAGTTTACAGGGAACGCCGAGGATGGCGGCGTAATAGGATGGTGCAGGTAAGCGCCTTAGCAGCACAAGGTGTGCTCAGTTGCTGGATGCAGCGAAAAATTCGCAACAAGGAGGTTTAACAAGGAGTGTTGGCAGGAGCCGTTACTACGCAAGGAAAGAGTTACAGCCGGACGCTGAAAGGGATGAACATATTTATGGATGAGTGTTTTGGCATGAAGCTGATTAAAAGGACCTAATGCACGGAAGGAAAGTATGACAAGAAGTTATGCTTTAGGGATTTCTGCCAAGGATTGCAGGTGCAAAGGATGATGCCTTCTCAAGGTGGCCGCGCAGTATGCGGCCCGCTTCTTTTTTTCGTACTACCTACCTTAGTTATTTTATTTCCGTTACAAGTGCAACTGTAGTGGCACACTGAATTTTGCTACCTTACTCATGGTATTCCATCTCGTTCTGCACAAGCATTGTAGTATTTTGTGTTAGGTATAAAAAAACCCCACAACACTAAGTCATGGGGCGTCAGAATAAGACAAAGGACAAGGATAGACGTTTGGTGGAACCTGTTTAGTGTTGACCAGCCGTTGCAGTAATGATACCGGCGGCCATCACTGGCTCCCGGAGAGCGCCACCGACACTCTCCAGGCTGCTTACTTTACCGATGCAACAAACTCAGGGTAGGCTTCAATACCACACTCAGAGCTGTCCACACCTTCATATTCAGCTTCTTCACTGACCCGAATACCCATTACCAGCTTCAATACATACCAAACGATAAAGCTCGTTACAAATACCCAGATAAAGATAGTTAAGGCGCCGATAATTTGACCAGAAAAGGTGCTGTCACTGTTGGTAATAGGCACCAGCATCAAGCCAAAGAAACCCACCACACCATGAACCGAAATCGCACCAACCGGATCATCAATCTTTATTTTGTCTAAAGATAGGATTGCACCCACTACGATAACCCCAGCAATAGCACCGAAGAGGGTAGCTTGTAATGGTGTAGGTGTAGAAGGCTCAGCAGTAATCGCTACTAAACCCGCTAAAGCACCGTTTAAGGCCATGGTTAAATCGGCTTTGCGGAATAATACAACTGAGGTGATTAATGCTGCTACTGCACCTGCTGCTGCTGCTGCATTCGTATTTAAGAACACTAAGGCGACACTATGGGCATTACCAATATCACCCAACTTTAAGACCGAACCGCCATTAAAACCAAACCAGCCCATCCACAGAATTAAAGTCCCTAAAGCTGCCAGTGGCATATTAGCACCAGGAATGGCGTTAATTTTACCGTCTTTGCTATATTTACCTTTACGCGCACCAAGCAGTATTACCCCAGCTAAAGCCGCTGCAGCACCCGCCATATGAACTATACCTGAACCCGCGAAGTCAGAGAAACCCAGCTCGCTTAATTCGTATAAGCCAAATACCTCTTTGCCGCCCCATGTCCAACCACCTTGCATTGGATAAATAAAGCCAGTCATAACAACAGCAAAGGCTAAAAAGGCCCATAATTTCATGCGTTCAGCAACCGCACCTGAGACGATAGACATGGCCGTGGCTACAAAGACAACTTGGAAGAAAAAGTCAGATGCACCTGAATATACGGCATCACCAGTGAAATCATCTTGCTCAGCAAAAGAAGCCAACGTAGCGTCAACATCGATTTCTGCAATACCCTGTAGGAAAATGCCACCGTCATACATAAAGTAATAACCACAGACTAAATACATAATGCAGGCGATAGAGTACAGCGCAATATTTTTGGTTAAGATTTCTGTGGTGTTTTTCGCTCGGACTAAACCCGCTTCTAGCATAGAGAAGCCTGCGGCCATCCACATTACCAGCACACCACACATTAAAAAGTAGAAGGTGTCCATGGCAAACTGTAAGTGATAAATTTGTTCTTGCATAATCAAGGCTCCTTAAATCGCTTCTGCGTCAGTTTCGCCGGTACGGATCCGGACGGCTTGTTCGAGGTCATAAACAAAGATCTTGCCATCGCCAATCCGGCCGGTATAAGCCGCTTTCTGAATCGCTTCTAACAAACGCTCCACCTGATCATCCTGCGTAGCGATTTCCAGTTTTACTTTTGGCAAAAAATCGACTTGATACTCTGCCCCGCGATATAATTCGGTATGGCCTTTTTGCCGACCAAAGCCTTTCACTTCTGTAACCGTTAAACCTTCTATCCCAATGTCCGCGATGGCTTCACGAACATCATCCAGTTTGAACGGCTTGATGATGGCACAAACAAGCTTCATGATGGTTTTCCTTATCGAGTAATTTTTGTGATTGCCAATTTATATAAGAAAACCTTGTGCCAACATTACTTAATCAATTTTTTCAATGACTTAACAAAATAACTTATTCATAGACGAAAAAAAACGCACCATATTAGTGCGCTTTTCACTCAGGCAGTGCAAGCTAACTTGCTAGAAAGTCTTGCCAAGCGTGCAACAGTAACAGCAGATCTGCCAAGCCACACTCACTTTCCAACAAATGCTCATCTAGCTGTAAATCGGCATCAGCTAACAGCTCTGGTAATTGAAATTGCTCAGTCGACAACAGGGTATTATGGCAAATACGCACCTCCTGTCGCTGCACCAGCAGGCTGTATTCACGACCGAAAAATTGCCAATCTTGATAAGGTGTTAAAGCACTGAGTGCTGAAATAAGCGGCTGATAGCCAGTTTTCTTATGATCGAACTCATCCATCAGAAAATGTTGTAGCGCCGCTTGCTCAGACGCTAACGATAATCGATAGCGACGATTATCCCTATCATATAAAAATTCATATTCCACTAGCATACTCCACGCTGGCTAGGTCTAAAGCGTCACACACTTTAAACAACGCATCCTCACAAACATCAACGTTTATAACAAAAACGCCTGCACTAGGCAGGCGTTTTACCGATTAACGTGCGTTTATACGGCTTGTTGAATAATCACGTTATCCGCTTTTTTAGTGTATTGCGGCATCTGATGGAAATTCAGATAACGATAAGTATCGGCGGCAGTTGCATCGATTTGCTTAGCATAGTCCAAATATTCCGCCACGGTCGGTAATCTACCAATGATAGAGGCTACCGCTGCCAACTCAGCTGACGCTAAGTAAACATTCGCGCCCTGACCTAAACGGTTCGGGAAGTTACGGGTAGAAGTTGACACCACGGTTGAGTTTTCAGCAACCCGTGCTTGGTTACCCATACAAAGTGAACAACCTGGCATTTCGGTACGAGCACCGACTTTACCGAAGATGCTGTAATAACCTTCTTCGGTTAATTGCGCCTGATCCATCTTGGTTGGTGGCGCGATCCACAAACGCGTTGGCAACTGACCTTTATATTTATCCAGCAGCTTACCGGCAGCACGAAAGTGACCGATGTTAGTCATACAAGAACCGATGAACACTTCATCAATCTTATCGCCAGCTACGGTAGACAGTAAACGGGCATCATCCGGATCGTTTGGTGCACACAGTACTGGCTCTTTAATGTCAGCTAAATCGATTTCGATCACTTCAGTGTATTCGGCATCGGCATCGGCTTCCATCAGCTTAGGATCGTTCAACCAAGCCTGCATAGCGTTAATGCGACGCTCAATAGTACGAACATCACCGTAACCTTCAGAGATCATCCACTTTAACATCACGATGTTAGATTGCAGATATTCAGCAATAGACGCCTCTGACAGCTTGATAGTCCAACCTGCCGCAGAACGCTCAGCTGACGCATCAG
>CAZNXI010000142.1:3415-7967 GCA_964577005.1 uncultured Rheinheimera sp. | reverse complement strand
ACATGTAATGCAAGGCACTCGCCTTAACAAAATCCGCCTACCTATCTGCAGATAGGTGTAACTATAAGGGAGCTCTCTCCTCCTGTCAATACCTATCAGTAGATAGTTTAATAATTTATTTTCTGTGGCTATCTAAAGCCCAGCATAGGAGCGATGTAATGTGCTGCTTAAATACCTCCGAAAGTAGCAGCCTCGTCAGTCGGCGTAAAAAAAGAGCAGATTTAGCCATGGAGAGATGAGTACATTAAAATTTCTCAGCTACGCTTAACGGGATTCTTTTGTTATTCACAATACAGCTGAAACAGCTTCTCTCCTGTTGGTACCTTATTCATTTGCATTGAGGTTATTTATGAAAGGTATGATTTTTAATATGTTAGAAGATATGGTGATAGAAAAACTGGGCATGGCTGCTTGGAATAACTTATTGGCAGAACACGTCCCTGCAGACAGAGTCTATGTTTCAGCGAAGAACTATGATGATAGTGAGTTGTTTGCCTTGGCTGCAGCTGTTGCTGATGCCCTGAAGTTGCCTTTAGCGGAGGTGGTGAGAGCTTTTGGCCACTATCTATTTCAAGGACTGGCCGATCGACATGAGGATGTCGTCAAGCGTTTTGCTAATTTTAATGAACTGGTAATGGGTATTCATAATGTCATTCATGTAGAAGTAAACAAGCTATATGTTGATCCCGCTTTACCGACCATACGGTGTGAGCAACTTTCTGATACGCAGATTAAGATGATTTACCAATCACCACGACAGCTATGCTTATGCGCCGAAGGTTTGCTCTATGGAGCAGCTGAATACTACCAGCGAACTATCAGTATTCAACATAACCAATGCATGCATCAGGGGGCAACTCAATGTGAATTATTCATTGAGTTGCAAGATGATTGATTCTGATAATCCTTACTACCAGGCCTTTCTGCGCGAAAAAAAAGCCCGACGTGAAGTCGAGCAGCTGCTAGAAGATAGCAGCCGGCAGCTTTATGAAAAAAATCAGCTGTTAGAGCAGCAACTGACGCAAATTACTCAGCAGCAGCAATCCTTATTGCAGCAAGAGAAGTTAAGTACTCTCGGCACCTTAGCCGCTGGCTTGGCGCATGAGATTAATAACCCTTTGGCATTTATGTTGAGTAATTTGCAAACGCTAACACATTACTGCCAACATTTACTGGACAATCAACAAGCTACTGCTGAACTGAGTTACATCGCTGTAGATTTGCCAGAACTGTTACAAGAAATTGAACACGGAGGTTTACGGATCCGAGACATTGTGAAAAGCCTGCTTTTTTTCAGCAAAACAGGGAGCTCCGATATACAGCCTGTTGCAGTGCATGAAGCCTGTGAACTCGCGGCGGTTATGCTGAAAGCCGAGTTAGGCCCGGTTAGCTTAAAGCTAAACGTGAATGCTGGGCACAAAATTATCTTCACCCCAAATGAATTTAGTGCTGTCTTAGTTAATCTTTTGCTAAACGCTAAGCAAGCTTGTCAAAAAGTACATGACCGCCCAACACAAATAGAAATTAGCAGCCAACTAAACGACAACTCAGTCGTGTTAACAATTGCGGATACTGGCTGCGGTATGGATAGCGAAACACAACGCCAAATCTTTCACCCGTTTTTTTCAACCCAAGACGTAGGAAAAGGCACTGGCATGGGTTTACCTATGGTGTTACAACTGCTGAACAAACATCAAAGTCGCATTCATGTGGAATCCAACTTGGGCCAAGGCACTGTTATCAACCTTATCCTACCTACAGCATAAAAGGGTTAGATGGCAGTGTGCTCTAGCTGGCGGCTAGCTAGCTGTTCCAGCGCTTCACGTAGCGTGGGATAAAAGATCAGTTGCCCTGGCTCCGGCTTGACACCGGCCTTAGCCAAGGTTTTTAGCGGCTGAAACTGTAGATCCGCGATCAGTAATTCCACCCCTTGCTTACGGCAGTGATCTAACAGTTTATTCAATGCTGCCAATCCCCCCGCATCCAGTAAGGGTACCCCATCCATATAGAGTACCAACCCGCGTTGCTGCTGGCTAAGCAGCGCCACTTCGGCAAAAATCCGATCAGCCGCGGCAAAAAACAACGGGCCACTAATTTTTAATACTTTCCAGCCCTCAGGTAAAGTTTGATCAACTTGCTTGCGATGACTGCTGATATCCGTGACCTTCGTCATAGCGGCAATATCTTTCATAAACAGTATGGTCGCCAGTAAAATACCCGCTGTGATGGCGATGACCATATCAAACACCACCGTCAGCAGCAGGCAAACCAAAAATACCAGTACATCGCCACGCGGTGCCGTTTTTAGCAAATGCCAAGCTTTGGGTGCCTCACTCATGCTCCAAGCCACCATCACCAACAGCGCCGCTAATGCTGCCATTGGCAGATAAGCCAACACCGGTGTTAACACTAATAACGCTAGCAACACCACTAAAGCATGAACCATTGCCGCTATGGGCGACTGGGCACCAGCTTTTAAATTAGCCGAGGATCGCGCCAGCGCCGCAGTGGCGGTAATACCCCCAAAAAAAGGGGTAATAATATTACCAATGCCCTGCCCTAGTAATTCACTATTAGCACTATGCCGCCGGCCACTGGCATTATCCAGCACCACCGCACAAAGCAGTGATTCAATTGCTCCCAGCATCGCTATCGCAAACGCCGCGGCTAATAAATCTTTCGCCAGCTGCCAGCTAAAACTCAGTGGCTCTCCGGCCGGCCCTGGCCGGTTCCAAGGCCAGTCAAAGTATGGTAAATATGGCGGCACCCCAGCAGCCAAGCTACCATCGGCAGCGGTATAACTAAAACGCGAGGCTACCGTCGGTAAATCGATACCAAACTGCAGTAACAGCAATCCCAGCAAGGTGCCAACAAACAGCGCCGGCAGATGCGGCGGAATAGGCGTATTTAGCCGCCGCCAGCCCAGCATCACCAGTAAGGTTACCGACGCAACCAGCAGGCTTGGCCAGGCAAACTGTGGCAGTTGCTGACCGAGTACCCAGATTTTATCGCCAACATGTTCAGGCAAGGTATCCAGTGGCAAGCCAAAGAAGTCTTTGATTTGCAAAATGACAATCACAATCGCAATGCCGGAGGTAAAGCCTAGGGTGACCGACTCGGGGATATATTCGATTAAGCGACCTAACCGCAATAGCGCCATCGCCACCAGCATCACCCCGGCCAATACCGAAGCCAGCAACAAGCCACTTAAGCCATACTTTAAGGCAATAGGGTAAAGAATCACCACAAAGGCCGCGGTAGGGCCGGAGATACTAAAACGTGAGCCGCCGGTCAAGGCAATCACAAAACCAGCGATAATAGCGGTATATAGCCCGTATTCTGGGGGGACTCCCGAGGCGATAGCCAAGGCCATCGCCAGTGGAATAGCAATAATGCCGACCGTGACCCCAGCCAGTAAGTCTTTTAGCAACTTTTGCCGGTTATAGCCCTCGGCCAGACTCTCACGCAGGGCGTGGCAAAGTCGTAACGAAAACAGATGGGCACGATGTGACACAGCGGCCTCAGCAAATTTAACAGAATAAATATTAGTGTAGCTCGCTAAGTGCATAACAGCTATGCGCTTTTAGTCGTGATATAACACCAGCTTATTGCCATGCCAACACTAAATTGCCCATTTCCTGCCAATGCTTAGCGCATTTGCGAAAACCTCTGCCAAGCTTACTGGTATCGCGTATCTAGCCACACATTTAGCTGCTGTATTGTTGTTACCTAATTCCTTTTGTTCTGAGGTTGAATATGAAAGGTATGATCTTTAATGTGTTAGAAAAAATGGTCATTGAAAAACTCGGCATGGCCGCTTGGAACACCCTGCTTACCGAACATGCTCCGCCAGGCAGAGTCTATGTCTCGGCCAAAAACTATGACGATAGCGAACTGTTTGCCTTGGCGGCAGCCGTTGCCAATACCTTAAACCTGCCGCTCGCGGATGTGGTAAGAGCATTTGGCCATTTTTTGTTTCAAGGTTTAGCAGAACGACATCAAGATGTGGTGCAGCGCTTTGCCAACTTTAATCAGCTGGTAATGGGTATTCATAATGTTATCCATGTTGAAGTCAACAAACTCTATGTCGATCCGGCCTTACCCACTATTCGTTGCGAACAACACGATCAGTGTATGCATCAAGGTGCGACGCAATGCGAATTAGTGATTGAGCTACAAGATGTCTGACACAGACAATCCTTACTATCAGGCTTATTTACGCGAAAAAAAAGCCCGCCGTGAAGTTGAACAGCTGCTTGAAGATAGTAGCCGGCAGCTTTATGAAAAAAATCAGCTGTTAGAACAACAACTCACGCAAATTACCCAACAGCAACAATTCTTATTGCAGCAAGAAAAACTCAGTACCCTCGGTACCTTAGCCGCTGGCTTAGCGCATGAAATTAATAATCCCTTAGCGTTTATGCTAAGTAATGTACAAACACTTACGCATTACTGCCAACGCTTATTGGCTAACCAACAAGCCAACGCGGAGCTGGAGTATATCACTAGCGATTTACCCGAGTTATTACAAGAAATCGAGCAAGGCGGCCTA
>CAZNXI010000142.1:0-3315 GCA_964577005.1 uncultured Rheinheimera sp. | reverse complement strand
CGGCCTATCCATAGATGTCAATCCAGCTCATAAAATTATGTTTACGCCGCACGAATTTAGTGCCGTTTTAGTTAACTTGTTAATGAATGCGAATCAAGCTTGTCAAAAAGTGCAGCATCGCCCCACCCAGATCGCCCTTAGAAGTTCACTGAGCGACGGTAAGGTGTTATTAACGCTCGCCGACAATGGCTGCGGCATGGATCACGCAACGCAACAGCAAATCTTTAACCCCTTTTTCTCTACTCAAGACGTAGGAAAAGGCACCGGCATGGGCTTACCCATGGTACTTCAGCTGTTGAACAAACATCAAAGCCATATTCAAGTAGACTCCAGCTTAGGCCAAGGCACGGTGATCAGCCTAACATTGCCGGCAGCGTAAGCCTTTAGCTAGATCGAGGTAAAAGAGCTAAATCAACATTATCAAGATGATTTCTAAGCACATCAATTGCTTAGCTATTACGATATGGCCGGAATGAGTAAACCACTACATGATGTGATTATGTGGCCCGTCACCGTCATGTAGCATCTGTTATCTGCGGAATATCATGTAACAGCAGACAACAAACGTCAGCCTTATCATGCAAAGCAAGTCTATGAGGTATGCAACGCCTTTAAAGCGAATTCGGGATCTGCATCCACGATTTTCAGCAGCGCACGGGCAGGGCCCGTCGGATGACGGCGGCCTTGCTCCCAGTTTTCCAGCGTGCGCTTGCTGACCCCAACCACATTTGCGAAACGCTCCTGCGTCAGCCCAGTTTTGGCCCGCACAGCTTTGACTTCAGGTTCAGCAAACGCGGTTACCCGGGCAGGTTTTGCCTTTCCCTGAATGACGTCATCGGCTTGCTGGACACTTTCCAGCAGCGCATTAAACAGTTCGTCATTCATGTTGACCACCTCTCTACGATTTTACGCAAGGCACTCACCTGCGCATCCGTTAAATTCTCTTGCTCGTTCTTGGGGTAAGCCAACAACATATACAGCTGATCATTTGCGCTCATCCAGTAATAAATCACCCGCACACCACCGCTTTTACCCCGGCCTTCCAGCGACCAGCGTACCTTACGAAGACCGCCACTGTTTTTGATAAGCGCACCCATCTCTGGACGCGTGACCAGTGCTTCCTGCAAGTCTTTGTATTCATCATCATTCATCAAGCCGCTAATGAGCTTGGTGAAGATAGGCGTTTCTATAATAATCATTACGCTTTACTTTATACGCCATTGGCGTATTTTTCAAGTTAAACTTGTTTTATTCCACTCTGAGAAAAGTGAGAAAAGAGGTCTAAAAAAGCTGAGAGAGCAGGTGCTGAGCATTTCGAAGAAGACCATAGCCCACTATGAAGTGGGGCGGTGGCGTATTTCGGTGGAGGCGTTAACGCACTTGGCTACCCAGCGTGCGTATTTCGGGATGATCCGCCGCCCTCTATGGCTCTTATCGCACCTACCGCCATTTGCGCATAGCCTTAATATTGGTAGGCCTGCAGCGCTATGCCCAAGGCCGTTCCTATGGCGCTACTTGCCGTCTCGGCCGCAATATACTGCACCGCCCACATCGCCAACATCTGGAAAAAATAACCAGAAGGGTCTGTCGCATTGAGCGGGTTATTGAGTAAATCATCGATTTGCTCATGGCTGGTATAGTGAGCTGGAAACAGGGGAAGATTACGTATCTTCCCCCCCAGCGAACGCCCTTGCCACGGAAGGCAAGGCGGTGGCGAGGAGCGTTGCAGGATTGCAAAAGCGAGGTGCCCAGCGCAAGGTGAGCGCACTGGACAGTAAACCAGCGCTGGCTTCAGTATGCTTTAGTGCCCAGCTTTGTGCATCCCGCCGCGCACCAAACACATCAAAGCTCATTACCTGCTCGGAAACACCACTGCTATTCGTTATAACATGGGTAGAGCCCAAATGGTCACTGAGCATAAAACGCACTACCGACTGTGCAGCACTTTGGCTGGCGAGCTTACTCACTACCGCCTTATCGCCGATATAGCGCCGTTGAAGCCACTCATTCCCACCATGGCGCACCAGCTCAACATTACCGATATAGCGGGTTTCTTACCCTTCGGGATCTGTCCCCGAAGGTCTACTAATTTTTTTATCTATGTACTTTAAAAAAACCAACCTGTTATTGTTTTTATCTATCAAGATGAGTTTACTAGCGTTATCGGTTAGGCTAACTCTAAAAGTGACTGTTTTTGGTGATGAATTTAAGAAGCTGTCCCTATAAATTCTGTCTCGACTCAGTATCAGTACCCCTTTATCAAGATGCCATTTACCGGCTTCACGAACCAATTCTTTTTCGTCAAAAGCAGTCCGACCGCTCGGAGTTTCATCACATTCATTACCTATTGTAAAATTGTTATGCACACTAATGCCTATAAATTGATAACAATTATCTGAAACATCATCACTCACCAAATACCAGGTTCCAACCAAATTTTTAAAGATAGCGTCTTCTGCATCATCTAATCTAGCACCACCTACCCAAGTATCTTCCAAATTGGTGTAATACTGGTAGAGCTGAGTATTATTATAGCGAGCTTTCTCTTGAAAAAAGAAATCATCATCATGACGGTGAAAAAGGAAAAAATCAAAGAAAGCGTCATCATCATCTACATAGCTTTTTGAATACTCGCTATTTAAAGGCGTTTTTTTCTCATAATGCAATTTCACTTTTGTTTCATAGAGCCTGATAACCTCACCTGTTTCATTAATTACTGTGCATACAAAAAACTGCTTGTAGTTATCTATTTTCTTCCCAACCTCACCTAATGAACCTCTAGTAAAAGCAACATAAGATGTTAACTTTAGTTTTTGTACCACTGCTGTATCAACATCAACAGGAAGAGATACCCCTGTAGTTTCTATAATAAATTGGTGGCAAGTATTGATGTATTTTGTAGGGATATATTTCATCGCGAGTGTTTTATCGCCTAAAAAAGCCATTATAAAAAATATAGCAAGTTTCATTTTATTGGTCTGCCTAATGCCCCATTTATACTTACATCACGCATACAAGCTGATTGGTATTCACATATGCTTATCTTGACTGCGGAACCTTGCATCGCACCAACATATAAATGCTGTTGATTACCTCTTACCCATTTTGTATCACTAGCGTCTGTATACAAATCACTTAATGTAAAATTATCAATGCCATTCTGGTAAATAGTTGCCCCTATCTCAACATTATACTTCTTTAAAATCTGCCGCGAATTTTTCAAGACGACCTTAGCTGACCCAAGCGCTCTGCTGAGTTGCAATTTTTACTCAGCAATAAAAAAACCCACAAGGCAGTATTGCCGTGTGGGTTTTT
>CAZNXI010000141.1:0-8165 GCA_964577005.1 uncultured Rheinheimera sp. | reverse complement strand
ATCCTGATGACCCCTTTTTTAAGCATGTTGAACTTTATACTAAATTGGCTGCGGAAAATTTAGGACTAGAATTAGATATTATCTATGGTGAAGGAAATCGTCTTTTACAGTTAGACCAATTAAGTAGCTACTTTAGCCAGCAACAACCTGAATATATTGCCGTACAAACCTATTCTGGTGGGGCAAAAGCCTTGATGGATTTTCTTGCTGAATACCCTGCAACCAACATCATTACGCTTGAACGAATTATTCTGCCACATGAGTCATTACAAATTGGTGTTCCTGGGGAAAAATATCCTAACTGGTTTGCTGAAATTTACTTTGATAATGCCAAAGCCAGTAGAACGCTCACTGAAGCCTTACTTAACCAATGCCGCGATAAAGCGTTTCAAGGTCAAAAAGGTGTGGTTGGATTAAATGGCGCAAATGGCTATGAAGCAGAACAACGCGGTGCCGCGTTAAAAAATGTAACCGAAATGAATTTTAGTTATATTTTTAATCAGGTTGTCCCTTCACAATGGTTACGTGAACTAGCAACTACCCAAAGTCAGCAATTATTGCGACGCTACCCCAATACCAGTGTCATTTGGGCTGCTTCGGATTGGATTGCTCTGGGTGTACTGGATATGCTTAAAGCCAATCAGCTAAACAGTGATGATTTTTGCATTGGCGGTTTTGATTGGTTGCCTGAAGCTATTGCGAAAATAGACTCCGGTGAGTTAGTTGCCAGTGTCGGCGGCCATTATATGATGGGAGCTTGGGCAATGGTGGCGATCTATGATCATTGGCATGGGAACTTGCCGATAAATGCATTAAAAGGCAAAGCAGCATTTGAGCTAGAACTGATTACTGCAAAAAATGTACAACATTACCAACCCTTGCTAACGCCAGCGTATTGGCAACAGTATGACTTTCGTCGTTTCAGTTTTACAGATAACCCACAACAAGAATCTTACTCTTTTAAACTAGAACAGGTTTCAACTGCTAATTAAGGGTAAGGCTTAAATTTAAATGTAAATAATAGTCAATAATTTCAGTGTTACCGAGTACCTCATATGTGTACAATTGGTAAACAACTGGTTTTTTACAACAGATCGTTCATAATAAAAAAAACTATTCGATTCGGACTGAAGTATGGAACCGAGCTTTTTATCAATCAAACGGGTATTACTGGTAGATGATTGCGCCCCTGTGCGTGCCTCAATTAAAGGTATGTTGCAGCAAATTGGGTTCAAGCTTATTTATCAAGCTAAAGACGCTATAGAGGCACAAACGCATTGTGAACAAAATAATTTTGATTTTATCCTCTGCGACTTTAATTTAGGTGACTGTCAGGACGGTTACCAATTATTTGAAACACTTAAAACGAAGTCGCTATTGCACAGCATGTGTTGTTTTATCATTGTGAGTGCCGAGAGCCAACGTCAAATTGTACATGGCGTTATCGAACTGCAGCCAGATGATTATTTATTAAAACCTTTCACCTTCCCTCAACTAAAAGAGCGGATGATTAAAGCATTAAAACAAAAAATGGCGTTAAGAAAGGTATATCAAGCAACCCAAGAGTTAGAATTAAAAGAAGCTATCAAAGAATGCGATTCCGTTATTCGTAATAATCCAGATTTTCAAGCCGCTGCAGAACGCCTAAAAGGCGAGCTTTTTTTACGGCAGAAAGAATTTGCAAAAGCTGAGGTTTTTTATAAGAATTTGTTAGCAAAACAATATACAACTTGGGCTGATTTAGGTGTAGCTATCTCAGTTTACAATCAAGAGCGCTCTGCCGAGGCAATGGATATATTTAACGCTTTAGCAACCAAAGATGAAACCATGGTGGAATCTATGGATTTTATCGCTCAACAATATTTTAAAAATGGAGATTTGCAGCGTTCACTGGAGATTTTACAAAAATTAACCCAGTTATCACCCAAAAATATCCCAAGGCAAAAGACCCTGGCCAATATCGCAATGATTTGCCATGACTACGGACTGGCAGCAAAAGTATTTCATCGTATTGTGAGTATTGCACGCCATTCAATTCATGATTCTGCACAGAACTATTTAAATCATGCTCGCTGTATTATTGATAATGCCCATTTACATGCCCCTATGGAACGTGCAAATGCGTTAAGTCATGTTAGCAAACTATTAGATAGCCTTGTAAAGCGTTTTAATCCAGAACCTATCGCGTTTGACTTACAAATTTTACAAGTTCGATTATTGGCTGTAAAAGGCAAAAATGCTGATGCCAAACGCTTACTCCTAAAATATCAAACTTTAGAAAATCAAGATTATCATCCAGAGACGTGTTTAGATGCAGCTAAAGCATTTTTTGAAACGGGTGATATTTTTGGCTGTTATCATTTTGTTGAATTACTCAGAAAACAATTAGAGAAGTCTGATTTCCTAACTGACAGCCAGCGATTGCTATTAAATACAGAACAAATTCGTTTTGAAACTTTATACAATACAATCCAAACGCTTATCAAAGAGGCCACTGCAGCCTATCAAGATAAACTTTATGGCAGAGCAGTCGCATTATTTGCGGAATGTTTTGAACAAATGCCTACCAATCCAGGAATTGCATTTAGCTTGCTGCAAGCCATTATTAAGTGCGAAGGGGTTCCAGAGGGAACGCTTAGCATTGCTAAAAATGCGTTTTTACTTTTAAACAATGCAGAATTAGGAGTGAAATCTATGGAGAAACTACAAGCGACAAAAATAGCTTTATCTAAAAAAGCGCCAGAAATTGTTACCATTTAATTAAATATCCAAAACTAGTAAAAATTGAAAATATCATTATTAATCAATGATTATAATCTAGATAAATTTTTTCTAGTTTTGCACTTAATAAAAGCGGGTCAAAAGGTTTGGCAATCACTTCAGCAGCACCAAAACCTAAAAGCTCAGCAACCTCGTTAGGCTGGATTTTTGCGGTCATAAAAACTGCTGGTAACTTAGCGTAAGTTCTGATTTGTCTTAATTTAGACAGGGTTGTCGGCCCATCCATTATAGGCATCATGACATCTAGTAATATCAGATCAGCTCTAAAACCTGCAGCTTTTTGTAAGGCTTCTTCACCACTAGAGCAGGCAAGTACTTCATAACCACCAAAGTGTTGCAAAGAGGCTAACACTATCAGCTGGATATCAGGCTCATCCTCTACAAACAGGATATTTTTTAACATCAAACCACCATGTCCCTATCAAGTTAATGAGAATCCGCGCCTAGCTGTAATAATAAGTTGTTAATCACATCCTTCCTGAGCGTTTCTGTATCCAAAGCACTATCCATTAATGCTCGAGCCTGAGTCATGCCTTCATTGGTTATTGACAGTAATAAGCGCTCTTCTCGTTCAAGTAAGTTAAATTGTGCAATTTCCGCCGTAAGATTCGTTTCAAGATCCGCCAAGATTTTCTCAAAAGCACCTGAAAATTCGACATTTTCATTTTCTATATCCAGTACAAGTTGCGCCAATACCTTTGAGGTTGCCGCGATTCGTTTCTGCTTTTTTTGATCATCTTGCTTCAGAATGATACCGGCAATTCTTACATCGACTCCATTTAATAGTAAGCAAAGCTGATCTTTTAAGATACCATAACTGTCTTCATCATCTATTGGCATATTTCTGATAAGAACGGTGAAGTATTGATAACTAAAAAATGTATACTTCCGCCAAGAGTAAATACGACCTTTACTACGCGCAGCTAAAATTGATTCAAGCTCTAAAGAGGAAAGCAATTTATCATCACGATAGTATAAGGCGGGTTCTCTTACTGTTAAAACCAAGGTTGATTCAAGATCAAATTCCTTAATTGCATCAAATAACATACTAGCTAGATTGTCAAAGTCCTCGGCTTGCTGAATAACTTCATAAAAGCGTAAGATTCCCCCTAATTCAGATGAGTTTTTCATCGCGTCAAACGCAATTTTCATCGCAGTTGAAGCTTGCTCAGCAACGTCTATTTGTTCTTTCTTTTGTGTTATTAATTTAGGGATTTTTAGTTGCAATTCATTAATACGCAAAGGCTTGATTAAATAGTCATCCGCTCCTGCATCAAAAGCTTTAAGGATATCTTCGTCTTGCATCAAGCCCGAAGTAAAAAGTACAGGAACTTGTTCAGTTAGCAATTCTTGTTTAAGCAGTTGACAGATTGCATAACCATTCAAACCGGGAAGATTTATATCTAAAATAACTAGGGCAATATCTTGAGAGCAAGCCGCTCGAATTTCGGCTATGCCATCACTGGGGAACTCGCTAAAGTGCTGAACTATATAACCTTGACTCCGTAAAGACAATAAAACTAGATTTGCAGTTGCTTCGTCATCTTCAAAATACAGTACTTGTAATTGGCTGTTCATAGGCAGTTAGGTCACCTTTAATTAGTTATTTATCCAGTGGCTGGCTAACTCGGCTGGCAAGGGTTTACTCCAAAAATACCCTTGTCCGACATTACAGCCTAAATCAACCAGAATGTTTTTTGCTCTTTCATCTTCAATCCCCTCAGCGACAACTGTTAAGCCAAGACGTTTTGCTAACTGAATGCAGGTTTCTACTATAATTTGGCTTTCGCTGTTATGAACTAAATCGGTTATAAAGCTGCGATCTATCTTTAATTCAGAGAATGGTATGCGATGTAATTGCACCAACGATGAATACCCAGTTCCAAAATCATCGATAGATAATACAAAGCCTTTCATTTTTAAACGCAATAATATATCGAGTGAATTAACGACTTCAGACATGATTGCCGTTTCTGTTACTTCTAATTTTAATTGCTCAGGTGAAAGATTTGCTGCAATTAACTTATCTAATAAACGATCAGGAAAGTCTAATTCAACCAAATTTAACATGGAAACATTAATACTAACCTTAACTCTATGGTCATTTCGTGCCCAGTTGACAAGCTGTGTGATAGTTAAGCGTATGACCTCTGCAGTAAGGTGCTGCATTAGTTCAAAACAACGCTCAGCCACAGGAACAAATCTATCTGGCATGATCAATCCATAGTTAGGATGATTCCAACGTAACAAAGCCTCAAAACCAACAAATTTCCCTGTAGTAAGCTCAATCTGCGGCTGATAATACAATTCAAATTGAGATAATTGTAATGCGTGTTTTATATCATCATAAGATGGCTGGTAATTGTGTTCATCAACGTTTTTAGTGGAACGTTGTGAAGAGAAAAAGTCATTTAACACTGCCTGTATTTCTTCAAGCGCAAAAGGTTTAGAAATTGAGCCTAACATTTGTAAATGTTGAGCTTTGGCTAATTCAAAAGCCGCTTTTAAAACAACTTGCTCGTGGCCACTCATTAACAGAATACCTCCCTGATAATGTTGACCGGCTAAATGACGGATAACAGCAATACCATCAGGATCTGGCATAAAAAGGTCAAGCAAAATAATATCGTAATCATTACATATCTGCTGTAAAAACAGTTTAGAGCAGCTAAATACCTTCACATCATAACCAATTGATTGCAAAAATCGTCTCAAAAGCTCACAAAAAGCAATATTGTCATCTACGAGCGCTACAGATATCACAGAATAAGAGTTGAGCCTAAAATTTACTGTCATAAATTAAGAACCTGTTTAACGCGCTTTAATAGCCCCGCTATTGCAACAGGCTTGACTAAACGCTGCTCATACCAAAGCTGACATTGCTCGTCCGAAATCATCGACTTATCAGCAAACCCACTGATTAACTGCACGTTAATTTCAGGATAGCTGGCTTTTAGGTATTTCGCCAATTCAAAGCCATTCACTTTTGGCATAACAATATCAGAGAGTAATAAATCGATGCTGGCCATCTTCGCGATATCTATAGCATCACTTGCAGAAGTAGCCTTATAAACGTGATAACCGGCAGATTCTAATAACATCGCATGCATCTCTAATAAATCCGCCTCATCATCTACTAATAATATGCTAGCAATTTTTTTAGTTGTGTTTTTAATTGCAGATACTGGAACTGACTCTTGAGATATTCTGTTATGTTCGGCTGAGGTCGTTAACTTAGCACCGAGCACGAGTGGTAAGTAAATAAAGAAAGACGTGCCCTCGCCGAGCACTGATTCCACTTCAACCGCACCTTTACAACGCTGAACCATGCCATAGGTTTGAGCTAAACCAAGCCCCGTCCCTTGAGCACCCTTAGTAGTAAAAAAGGGTTGAAATATTTTCGTTTTTACTTCATCGCTCATACCACAGCCATTATCCGTCAGCTCAATTTTGACATAATCACCTTTCGGTAACAGAATTGTCGAGTCTGACACTGGCAACGTTGTTTTGTGAATCCGTATTATAAAACGTGCGTCTGCTTGTTCCTTTAAAACAAAATTGGCATTTACAGCAATGTTTAACAATGCATTGTCAAAAGCGGGCAATTCGATATTAATCCACAGATTTTCATCAGTTTGTTTAAAATTGAATTGCACATTACTGTTGAAAACTTTTGCTAATAAAGGTTGCAGCTGCATCAAATGTTGGAACAGGTTAATATGTTGCATTGGCCGCTGTTTTGCAGAAGAGAAATCTAATAACTGATTTATCATGGCAGAGGCTCTATCACTGGCATCAATAATCGGATGCGCCAGCGTCGCTGTCGCTTCATCTTGCTGATGTAACATCTCTGCGTAGCCACGAATAATACCTAGAATGTTATTAAAATCATGCGCTAAACTACTGGTTAATTTACCAATTGCACTTAACTTTTCATTATGCAGTAATTGTTCTTGTTGCTTTTTAAACGCGGTTAAATCATGACAGCATCCCACATAACGTTTTAACGCACCATCACCTACTTCTGAAATAGATAAAGCAATAGTGATCTCATGGCCATCTTTATGGCGCCCCAACACTTCTCGTCCAATACCAATAATTTTAGCATTGCCGGTGGTTTGATAATCACTGAGATAGCGATCATGGTTTTGAGCAATGGCATCTGGCATAAGCATGGAAATATTTTGACCAAGCAATTCCTCTTTCAAGTAACCAAACAACTTACTTGCTGCAGGGTTTAAACTGAGAATGATGCCTTGCATATTGATACTCAACACAGCATCCACCAGGCTATCCAGGGTAGCGGATAACTCATGCTGTAGTTGCTGATTTTTGAGTTCAACTAATTGTTGTTCGGTAATATCTCTAATGTAGCCATGCCATAAAATGCTGCCATTCGTTAATTTTGTTGGGGTTGCAATCCCTTCTAACCATTGATATTCATTATTAAGATTAATCGCACGATAGCGACAGTGCCATTGCTGTAAAAATTCAGCTGAATACACGATACTCTGCGAAACGTTATCATAATCTTCGGGATGCAAAGTTTGAAAAGCGGCAGTGGCGTCATCACGAACCTGATCTGGTGTTACCCCGTAAATCAGTTCGATCCCCTCTGATGCAAAAGGAAAACATGAACTACCATCTGGATTAAGCTGAAACTGGTAAATCATCCCGGGAACGTGCTTGATTAATTGTTGGAAACGTTGTTGAGCCAAATCTAATTGCTGCTCTTTTTCTTTCCGTTCGGTAATATCTAACAGAGCTCCAATCACCCCTCGTTGTTCAGAATCACTAATGCTCTGGCGCACATCCTTAAACCAATGATACGGCTTTGAGCCAGCGACGTTTAAGCGATACTCTAGCATGCCATATAAGGCACCATTTTCGCTGTCCTTTACCATACTGATATCTTCTGGGTGCAGCAGACTGAAGAAGCCGTCTTCTTTGGCAAACAAGCTTTCTGCAGAATAACCCAGAATTGATTCAACATTCGGGCTGATATAGGTAAGTACGGGTTGAGGTAAAAACATAAGCTGGTAAATAATAACTGGACTTGATTGCAATAAAAATTGCATTTGCTGGTCCATAGCCAACATAGCTTGCTCTAACTTAGCGCGCTCAGTGACATCTTTAACATAAAACGTGGCTTGCGCCAGTGTATTTTTAGGTTCTGGCAGTAAGCTGGCACTGATGCTAACAATACGCTCTCTTTTATCTTCCGCGTGAAAACAATAATGCTGATCTATAATATTTTCTTTTGTGATAAAGAATTGCTGAAAAGGACTTTTCGGGATTTTACTATCCGCATGAATCTGCCAATGTAAGCTAGGCATAAAATTAACCTTACCATCGGTATTAATGGCAAACCAGCTATTTGCTTG
>CAZNXI010000140.1:0-8213 GCA_964577005.1 uncultured Rheinheimera sp. | reverse complement strand
TTCGAACCTCCGACCGCTCGGTTCGTAGCCGAGTACTCTATCCAGCTGAGCTATGCGTCCGGGGTGTTGCTTACTTTATAATTTTCACACTTTTTTATAGCACTGTGTTTAGCATTATTGCTGAGTGCTTATCACATCCCATTTCAGATGGCGGACGCAGGAGGATTCGAACCTCCGACCGCTCGGTTCGTAGCCGAGTACTCTATCCAGCTGAGCTATGCGTCCGCTCTGATTAAAATGGCGGAGAAAGAGGGATTCGAACCCTCGATAGAGTTTCCCCTATACACCCTTAGCAGGGGTGCGCCTTCAGCCACTCGGCCATTTCTCCGCACTGTGTTGCGGCGTGTATATTAATGTCTTAGGAAAATAAGTCAAACAATTTTTAAGAACTAAAAGCGCGTTTGCCGACCTTTTAAGCAGATTGTTGGTTATTTAGCTAGAAAAATCAAAAACAGCAAAATAACCACAATGTCTGCCATTAATCGGACAACTTATTCTGTCTCGTTAAAGCTACCGCCGTTAGTATCTTTTTCTGCCTGTATACGCATATAGATTTCTTCACGGTGTACAGAAATATCTTTAGGTGCATTTACGCCAATGCGAACCTGATTACCTTTAACACCTAATACCGTAACGGTAACTTCATCACCAATCATTAGGGTCTCACCAACTCGACGCGTAAGAATTAGCATTCGTTTGCTCCTTTGCCTGTCATTAGCAGTGGTCTGTCACTGCACTATTTATTAGCGCTGTATAATACAACAGCGCAGCTTTAATTGGAAAACTTCCTGTGAAACTAAATATATCGAAGTCGCGTTATAGCCGCTCTTTAATATAGTCAATCGCCGCAGTTAATACGCTAGGCAATGCGGTAGCATCAGTTCCGCCCGCCTGAGCCATATCTGGACGACCACCACCTTTACCACCGACTTGGTTTGCTGCCCAAGCAACTAATTGACCTGCATGTACTTTAGCAGTTAAATCAGCACTTACCCCAGCAATTAAGCTAACTTTGTCATCATTAACTGTCGCTAACAAGATAACAGTACTACCCAGCTTATTTTTTAGTTCATCTAATACATTGCGTAACGCTTTCGCATCGGTTTGCTCAAGCTGTTGTACCAATACTTTTACATCACCAAGCTGTAACACATTATCAGTTAATGAAGCACCAGCAAGACTGGCTAACTTTGCTTTAAGTTGCTCAATTTCTTTTTCCAGCGTTTTACTTCTATCTAATGTTTGTTGTACACGCTCACTTAAACTAAACACATCGCCTTTTAACAGACTTGCCGCTTGCATGGCTTGCTGTTCTAGTTGCTGCACATAGCTAACGGCACTTGCTGCACTAACGGCCTCAATACGTCTTACACCCGAGGCGATACCGCCTTCACTGACAATTTTAAATAAACCTATATCACCTGTACGATCGACATGGGTTCCACCACAGAGTTCAATCGAAAACTCACCCATATTTAGTACACGTACTTCATCGTCGTACTTTTCACCAAATAAGGCCATAGCGCCTGCGGCTTTTGCTGACTCAATGGGCATTACACGCGTTTGCAGCGGTATGTTAAGTTGGATCTGCTCATTGACCAATTGCTCAATTTGCTGCAACTCACTGGCTTTAACCGCTTCAAAATGCGAGAAATCAAAGCGTAAACGCTCAGGCCCTACCAAGGAGCCTTTTTGGGTAACATGCTCTCCTAGAACTTTACGCAAGGCGGCGTGTAACAAATGTGTGGCCGAATGATTCTTACGAATCGCATTCCGTCTATTGACATCAATTTCTGCCTGAACCTTGTCACCGACACGAATAGTACCTTGCGACTCACCTTGATGCGCAAAGGCTTTGGCAACTTTAAGGGTATCTTGTACCTCGAAAACCGTGCCATCGGCCAAGGTTAAAGTGCCGGTATCACCAACCTGACCACCCGACTCGGCGTAAAACGGGCTTGCATCTAAAATGACTAACCCCGTATCACCAGCGACCAATTCTGATACGTTCTGGCCCTGTTTTAGGATCTCAACCACGACCGCATTACCAAAGTGCTCGGTGTAACCAGTAAAGGTTGTTTGATGCGTCGATGTTAATTGCTGATTGTAGTCCGTGCCAAAATTACTGGCTTGCTGCGCTCTTTTCCGTTGTTGTGCCATGGCAGTATCAAAGCCGGCTTGATCAATCGTCAGATTACGTTCGCGTGCCACATCATTGGTTAAATCTACTGGAAAGCCATAAGTATCATACAGTTTAAATACTAGCTCACCTGGAATTTCAGTGCCTGTTAATGCGGCTAATTCTTCATCCAGAATTTGCAAACCGCGCTCAAGGGTTTTACCAAACTGCTCTTCTTCCAGTTTTAGGGCTTTTTCGATAATCGCTTGTTTGGTTACCAGCTCAGGATATGCCTCGCCCATCTGCGCTACTAAAGCACCAACAAGTTTATAGAAAAAGGCGCCTTGCGCACCCAGCTTATTACCATGACGTACTGCCCGGCGAATAATACGGCGCAAGACATAACCACGACCTTCATTCGAGGGCATTACGCCATCCACAATCAGGAAAGCACAGCTACGGATATGATCGGCGACGACGCGTAACGATTTGTCATGGCGATCCGTGGCAGCAGTAGCCTCGGCAGCCGCGTTAATTAGGGCAACAAAGGTATCTGTTTCATAGTTACTATGCACATGTTGTAAGATAGCCGCAATCCGCTCCAGACCCATACCCGTATCAACGCTAGGCTTAGGCAATGGGAACATCTCACCACTGGCTAAACGGTTAAATTGCATAAAGACGATGTTCCAGATCTCAATAAAACGGTCGCCGTCTTCTTCAGCAGAACCCGGAGGACCACCCCAGATATGCTCGCCATGATCATAGAAAATTTCGGTGCAAGGACCGCAAGGTCCGGTATCACCCATAGCCCAGAAGTTGTCAGAGGCATAAGGCGCACCTTTATTATCGCCGATCCGCACAATACGCTCAGCTGGTACACCAATCTCATTTAGCCAAATGTTGTAAGCTTCATCATCAGTCGCGTATACGGTAACCAATAACTTACTTTTCGGCAGCTTAACCACGTCGGTTAAAAACTCCCAAGCATAACGGATGGCATCCTGTTTAAAGTAATCACCAAAGCTGAAATTACCCAGCATTTCAAAAAAAGTATGATGCCGAGCGGTATAGCCAACATTTTCCAAGTCATTATGTTTGCCACCTGCACGGACACAGCGTTGTGCAGACACTGCACGACTATAACTACGCTGATCTTGGCCTAAAAACACATCTTTAAATTGCACCATGCCGGCATTGGTAAATAATAGCGTGGCATCATTGCCTGGAATCAGCGAGCTGCTGGGAACGATACTGTGATCTTTGCTAGCAAAGAAGTCTAAAAAGGCTTGCCGGATCGCGGCAGATGTCATGCTCATGAAAAATCCTGTTTATTTATCGGTTAATCATTCTGGTCGAACACCGCACGGATTTGCTCACTGCTAAAACCGCGGCGTTGCAAAAAAGCCATACGTTTTACTTTGTCTTGATAATCCGCTATCGCTTTATCAGCATACTTTTTTTGATATGCTTGCTTAGCTAATTGCCACCAATCGATGGCTTCGGCTGCGATAACGGCTGCTAATTGTTGTTCGGTTAACTGATGCTGGCGACACTCTTGCAAAATATAACGGTAACCATAGCCTTGCTGGCAACGATTTCGTACTATCATTAGCAAAAAACGCTCTTCATTCAAATAGTTTTGCTCATGGCACCAATTGAGTACCACTGCTATATCAGACGCTGTCGCGCCTTTTTGCTTTAATTTTGTAGCCAGCGCTGCCCGACTGTAATCGCGGCGGCTTAAATAGTTTAGCGCGGCTTTTCTCAGTGTTTGTTGATCTATAATCACACTTCTAACACACCGTCTTGTTGTGGTTTAACTTGCAATGCAAACAGCTCGTTAAACGATAAGAAAAACGCGATATGCAGTACGGGTACTACCACGATTAATCCTAGCAACATAGTGGGTATAGTAAGGGTGATGAGTCCTAGACTCAACAGTCCAAATAACGCTAAAGCGGCCATATTTCGCCAGCATGCCAGAAAACTGGCTTGTAAGATCTTGCTGATACGTTGTTCTTTCAAAAAGTAGGCGATAGCAACAGCGTAGGCAAACAACATAGTGCTTAATAATAAGCCAGCCAATAATAAAATAAGTTGCCAAGCCGTCGCCGGATCTTGCACTCCAGTATCTTGAGCAAGCTCAATAGCAGCGTGTATTTTTTCTCGAAACTGTACTAAAGGAACAGATACCAGAAAATTTACCGACGCAATTAAAATTAAAATGCGCCGAGTAGCTGGCTCAGTAAAAGGTTTAAATAACCAATCGATACCAATTTTTTGTTGTTGCTGCACACCTACTACGGCTTTATAAAAACCGGCGGTAAAAAAAGGCGATGCCAACACCGCGACAAAGAGTGTGATGGAATTTAGACTTGCCAGAAAGGTCAAAACGATAGTCAGTAAAATCATTTGAATAAATACGAAAGGATATTGTTTAAAAATTTCCCACGCTTGTTTCAACCATTCAATGGCCGTTGTCGCCTTCACACGCCGAATAATAAGTTTTATCTGAAAAGAGTTGTCCACACTTACTCCGAAACCTTAAGCTGGTTTAGCACCAGTACATTGCCGTTTATCATACTGTAAAAAGCCATTAATTAAGAGTGGCAGCCACTGAAAAAACCACTTAGCCAAAGAAAAGCCGCCATAAAGGCGGCTGTGTTCTAGTATTGGGCAAACTTTAGCGGATATTCGGTGCCAACCAACTTTCAGCCGTTGCTAAATCCCAACCTTTGCGTGCAGCATAATCGGCTACTTGCGCCGCATCAATTTTACTTACCGCAAAGTACTTGCTATCTGGATGTGCAAAATACCAACCGCTAACCGCAGCACCTGGCCACATGGCATAACTTTCCGTTAACTGCATACCGATTTGCGCGGTCACGTCTAATAAGTCAAACAAGGTGCCTTTTTCGGTATGTTCTGGGCAAGCAGGATAGCCTGGTGCCGGTCGAATGCCCTGATAAAGCTCACGAATCAGTTGTTCATTGTCCAACTGCTCCTCGGCAACATAACCCCAGTATTCGCGACGCACTTTCATATGTAAGTATTCCGCTAAGGCTTCGGCCAGACGATCGGCTAAGGCCTTTACCATAATGCTATTGTAATCATCATGTGCCTTAGCAAATTCAGCGGCAAATTCATCCGCTCCAAAACCGGTACTTACCGCAAAAGCGCCAACGTAGTCAGCAATACCAGAGCCTGCAGGCGCGATAAAATCACTTAAACAACAATTGGGCGCATTGTTGCGTAGCGCTAATTGTTGCCGTAAGCCATACAAACGGCAACGCTCAGTTTGCCGACTGTCGTCGGTATAGATAATAATGTCATCGCCGTCACTATTGGCCGGGAAAAAACCAAAAGCGGCTTTGCCAGCGATCTGCTGCTGGCTAATCATATGATCTAGCAAAGCATTGGCGTCTTTAAACACTTTACGCGCTTCAAGGCCTACTTCCGGATGATTTAAAATCGCTGGATATTTACCCGACAACTGCCAGGTTAAAAAGAACGGCGTCCAGTCGATATAGTCCCTTAATACCTGTAAATCAACGTCTTGCCAGTAATGAACACCAGGCTGCTTGGGTGGCGCGGCCACTTTGTTTACGTCTAGCGGGAAGCGGTTAGCTCTTGCCTCTGCCAAACTAAGCATTTTTTCACCGGGGCGACTGCGATGATGCTGCTCTACGGCAATGCGGTACTCTTCACTCACCCGTGCCAGATAGTCGGGTTTATTATCCGCGCTGATCAGTGATTGCACCACCGAGACACTGCGAGAAGCATTGGGTACATAGACTACGCCATGTTGATAATGCGGTGCAATTTTGACCGCGGTATGGGCTTTTGAGGTAGTGGCACCGCCGATCAGTAGTGGTACTGTAAAACCTAAACGGGTCATTTCTTTTGCTACATGCACCATTTCATCTAAAGACGGGGTAATCAAACCAGATAAACCAATGACATCTACATTGCGCTCTTTGGCTACACGCAGGATCTCAGCACAAGATACCATCACCCCAAGGTCGATTACTTCAAAGTTATTACACTGCAGCACCACACCGACGATATTTTTACCGATATCGTGTACATCGCCTTTTACGGTAGCCAGCAACACCTTACCTTGTGCCTGGCCACCTTCTTTTTCTTGCTCAATAAAAGGTTGTAAATAGGCCACGGCTTTTTTCATTACCCGGGCCGACTTTACCACCTGCGGTAAAAACATTTTGCCTTCACCAAATAAATCGCCCACGACATTCATGCCATCCATCAGCGGGCCTTCGATGACATGCAATGGCTTTGCTGCCTGTTGCCGAGCTTCTTCGGTATCTATATCGATAAAATCGGTAATACCTTTGACTAGCGCATGCTCCAGTCTCTTCCCTACTGGCAAACTGCGCCAGGCATCATCCACTTTTTCTGCAACACTGCCATCACCCTTAAATTCAGCGGCAATATCCAACAAGCGTTCAGTGGCATCCGAGCGGCGATTTAAAATAACATCTTCAACCCGCTCCCGCAGCAACTCTGGAATATCATCATAAACGGTTAATTGACCGGCATTGACAATGCCCATATCCATGCCCGCGGCGATGGCATGGTATAAAAAGACCGAATGGATCGCTTCGCGCACGGCATCATTGCCACGAAACGAAAAAGACACATTCGACACCCCGCCGGAAATCTTGGCATAGGGGCAAAGACGTTTGATATCGCGAGTCGCTTCGATAAAATCGACGGCATAATTATTGTGTTCTTCTATGCCTGTGGCTACCGCAAAGATATTCGGATCAAAAATAATATCTTCGGGTGGAAACCCCACCTGCTCTGTCAAGATGGCGTAAGCGCGTTGACATATTTCTACCTTTCGCGCTCGAGTATCTGCTTGGCCTGTTTCATCAAACGCCATCACCACCACGGCAGCGCCATAGCGACGTAATAAACGAGCTTGCTGTAAAAAAGGAGCCTCCCCTTCTTTTAGCGAAATGGAGTTCACAACCGCCTTGCCTTGAATACATTTTAGTGCGGCTTCGATCACTTCCCATTTCGAGGAGTCAACCATAATGGGTACCCGAGAAATATCGGGTTCAGAAGCCAGCAAACTGAGATAACGCACCATGGCGGCTTTGCTATCGAGCATGGCTTCATCCATGTTGATATCGATGATCTGGGCGCCATTTTCGACTTGTTGCCGGGCCACATCCAGAGCAGTTTCGTAATCGCCTTTTAAGATCAATTTCTTAAAACGGGCCGAGCCGGTAACGTTCGTCCGCTCGCCAATATTGATAAATCGTGCTTGTTGTCGCATTACCACTCCACCGAAAAGGCTTCTAATCCTGCCAAATGGAAACTATGATCAACCGCTTTAGGCTGGCGCGGCGGGGCATGTTTTACCGCCTCACTAATCGCTTTGATATGTTCAGGGGTAGTACCACAGCACCCACCGACAATGTTCAAAAAGCCTTGTTTAGCCCAATCAGCAATTTCTGCCGCCATCTCGGTTGCCCCAAGATCATATTCGCCAAATTCGTTCGGTAAGCCAGCATTAGGGTGTACCGAAACAAAAGCTTGCGAAATACCGGATAAGGTTTCCACGTAAGGCCTTAATAGATCTGGGCCAAGCGCACAGTTAAGTCCAAAACTCACTGGCTCAACATGGGCTAAAGAGTGATAAAAGGCTTCTGTGGTCTGACCGGATAAGGTGCGTCCAGAGGCATCGGTAATAGTGCCTGAAATCATCACAGGTAACGCAAAACCCAACTCTTCAAATACCTGCAGCACGGCAAAGGCTGCTGCTTTTGCATTTAAGGTATCAAAGATGGTTTCCAGCATAATAATGTCCGCACCACCAGCAACCAGCGCATGGGTCGATTCAGTGTAAGCCGCCACGAGCTCATCAAAGCTAACATTACGAAAACCAGGATCGTTAACGTCAGGAGAAATAGAGGCTGTGCGGTTAGTCGGTCCTAACACGCCAGCGACGTACCTTGGTTTATTCGGATCGAGCGCGGTGATTTCATCGCAGACCTGCCTCGCTAGTGCCGCTGCTTCATGATTAATTCGTGCTGACAGCTGTTCCATTTGATAATCAGCC
>CAZNXI010000139.1:0-8216 GCA_964577005.1 uncultured Rheinheimera sp. | reverse complement strand
GAGATTATTGCGCAAACCCAGCCCACCATATTTGCTATTGAACAAGTGTTTATGGCGCGCAACCCTGACTCGGCGTTAAAGCTTGGGCAGGCGCGTGGTGCTGCTATTGTCGCGGCAAAACACGCTGGGTTAGACGTGCATGAATATTCTGCGCGCCAAGTAAAACAGTCGGTAGTTGGTACGGGCGCGGCAGATAAAGCGCAAGTACAGCATATGGTAAAACACCTGTTGAAATTACCTGCCAGCCCACAAGCCGATGCCGCCGATGCGCTAGCGGTTGCGCTATGCCATGCTCATACGCAGCAAAGCCTAATCGCTATGGCAGGACAGGCGCGCAAAACCGTGCGTGGGCGTTTACGTTAGCGCGACCTCTTAACCTAAAGAAAAGACCACATTATGATTGGACGTTTAAACGGTACCATTTTGGAAAAACAGCCGCCGGATCTGTTAATCGAGGTGGCTGGAGTAGGTTACGAAGTACAATTACCCCTTACCAGCTTTTATGCCTTACCCGAGGTGGGGAAAACTGCCATTATTTATACCCACTTTGTGGTGCGGGAAGACGCGCAGTTATTGTATGGTTTTAGTAACCCAACCGAGCGCAGTTTGTTCCGACAACTCATTAAAGCGAATGGTGTTGGCCCAAAGTTAGCTTTAACTATTTTATCGGGAATGACCGCGCAGCAATTTGTTCGTTGCGTGCAGTTTGATGATATCAGTACCCTAGTAAAATTACCTGGTGTCGGTAAAAAAACGGCTGAGCGATTGGTGATTGAAATGCGTGATCGCCTCAAAGATTGGGGGGTTACAGCCAGCACTGCCGTGACCGATAAGTTGATTTTGCAAGATGATGAAGCCTTTTTCGCGCCTCCAGCGTCTGCAGAGCAAGATGCTATCAGCGCACTGGTCGGTCTTGGCTATTCGCAATTACAAGCAGCAAAAGCGGTGAAGCAGCAATTAACCCCCGGTATAAGCAGTGAGCAGTTGATTAAAGCTGCGTTAAAAAGCATGATTTAACACGCTACCATTTAACTAAGTAAAGGCTATGTATGATAGAAGCAGATCGCCTGATCCAACCAAAAGCTTTAAAAGAAGATGAAGCTATTGATCGGGCTATTCGACCAAAATCGCTGGCGGATTATACTGGCCAAGCGCATGTGCGCGAGCAAATGGCTATCTTTATCGAAGCGGCGCGTGGCCGTGGTGAACCTTTAGATCATTTATTGATTTTCGGCCCACCTGGCTTGGGTAAAACCACTTTAGCGATGATTGTTGCTAATGAAATGGGCGTGAATATTAAGACCACATCGGGACCCGTGTTAGAAAAAGCCGGCGATTTAGCCGCTTTACTAACTAACTTGGAAGAAAACGATGTGCTCTTTATTGATGAGATCCATCGCTTAAGCCCAGTGGTAGAAGAAATACTCTATCCGGCGATGGAAGATTATCAGTTAGATTTAATGATAGGTGAGGGGCCTGCTGCTCGCTCTATCAAACTTGATTTACCGCCTTTTACCTTAGTGGGCGCTACCACACGGGCGGGTGCCTTAACCTCACCACTGCGCGATCGCTTTGGGATAGTACAGCGTTTGGAGTTTTATAAAGTAGAAGAGCTAAGTCAAATTATTCAGCGTTCAGCCCTTTTTTTAAATATGCAGCTAAACGAAGCTGGCGCTACTGAAATCGCCCGTCGTTCACGCGGCACGCCCCGTATTGCTAATCGGCTATTACGTCGAGTACGTGATTATGCCCAAGTAAAAGCCGATGGCGTGGTTACGATAGAAGTGGCCGCAGCGGCATTAAAAATGGTCGATGTGGATGCGCAAGGCTTCGATTATATGGATCGTAAATTATTAGAGGCCATTATCGATAAATTTATGGGTGGGCCGGTAGGCTTAGACAACTTAGCCGCCGCAATTGGTGAAGAAAAAGAAACCATTGAAGATGTGATCGAGCCTTTTTTAATTCAGCAAGGCTTTATTCAGCGCACCCCCCGTGGTCGAATTGCTACGCCCAGAGCCTATCAGCATTTAGGCTTTGATCTGCCTGACACGCAAAACTAGGTTAAGCCTACTAGCTGTTTGTCAGGATGAGTTTGAATGATGGTGAGTGCTTATTATCTAAGGATAAAGCAATCAAACATTGCTAGTTGCGAGGTGAGTGGAGATGCACTTATCCTTTACAAGGCTTTATTACTTAGTGTCTGTACGCATTTTTACGCAAAAAAAAGCCCGCTCAGGAAGCGGGCAAGCAACAAGTTGAAGGAGTGCTTCAATAAATCCAGGGAACATGTTTGGAGCAAACAACAAAACCTCTCTCACAAAGTCTCATTGTTAAGTGACCTGTACTAAACAACTAAAAACCGCTACCACTTTTTAAGTTGTCTTTGCGCTAGCTCAGAACACCTGCGTATGATAAAGATTTGGAGTAATTACTTCAAACTAGAAAAAATACGGTTTTGGCATTAGAAAAATTAATGCGCATTTTGAGGGGGGAGTGTTTTTGTTTGTGGGTGGTAGGTTCTAGAGCACTTGTTTCCTATGCATTCAGTCTTTGTTCAGCTAATGTTGTCACTATAAAACAGATTACTTTTTTACATTTTGACTCAAAAGGACTTTAACGTGTTTTAATGGCATTTTAACGTGTTAAGGCCTTTAAAAATGGAACTTAACCCTTGATAATGGGTCGATGAAATGTTTTGCTAAAAAACAAGTGGTCAGCGCGAAAAAATATAGTTGTCGTTTTCGCATAAAGGCAATTGAGTTCGTGTGCTGGCTTAATTATCATACAAGCGCGAAAGAATACGGATTCAGATGCAGCGAAACAGCTTCTCCTGGCCAGTAAGGGTATATTATGAAGATACCGATGCTGGTGGCATTGTTTATTATGCTAACTACCTGAAATACTTCGAACGAGCGCGCACCGAATGGTTGCGTGCTCTTGGGGTTGAGCAGGATTTGTGGCTTTTGCAAAATGTTGCTTTTGTGGTAACCGAAGTTCAAATGCAGAATAAACGGGCGGCAAAGTTTAATGAACAGTTGACCGTGTTAAGTGAAATCAGTAGTTTAAGACGTGCAACTTTAGTGTTTAAGCAAGAGATTCATAATGCATTACAGCAACTCCTATGTAGTGCTGAGATAAAAGTGGCTTGTGTGGATCCGCAGCTGTTAAAAGCCCGGTCAATACCGGCAGAAATTATAGAGGTGTTAACGCGTGTCAGGTGAAATTTCGATTCTGCATTTATTGCTGGAAGCCAGCATAGTAGTACAGGCGGTTATGTTGATCCTGGTGGGGATGTCTATTACCTCTTGGGCCATGATTTTCAAACGTAAGAAAATTTTAAAAGAAGCATTGGACGATGCTAAAAAGTTTGAAGACAGATTTTGGTCGGGTATCGATTTATCAAAACTTTTCGCTGAGGTGAGTGCGCGCCAACAGGCTAACGGTATGGAAGCGCTATTTAAAGCCGGCTTCAAAGAGTTTGCCAGAATGCATAAAACCAGTCGGCAATCAGCCGCAGTAATGGATGGCACACATCGCGCAATGCGGGTTGGTTTATCGCGCGAAGTAGAACGGTTAGAAGCGGATTTACCTTTTTTAGCTACTGTTGGTTCTATTAGCCCTTATATAGGTTTGTTCGGTACGGTTTGGGGTATTATGAATTCGTTTATTGCACTAGGTGCTGTGCAGCAAGCTACTTTAGCCATGGTGGCGCCAGGTATCGCTGAGGCCCTAATTGCAACGGCAATAGGGTTATTTGCTGCCATTCCTGCGGTAATTGCTTACAACAAGTTTTCAACTCAGGTCGAGCAGTTAGAAAATAGCTACATTAACTTTGTAGAAGAATTTGCGAACATTTTGCATCGTCAGGCTGTTACTAGCGGAGAGCAAGCCTAATGAGTTATGCCCGAAAAAGACGCCGTCCGGTAGCAGAGATTAACGTAGTACCTTATATCGATGTGATGTTGGTTTTATTAGTCATTTTCATGGTAACAACTCCGATCATTACACAAGGGGTAAAGGTTGAACTGCCTAAATCGGCAGCGGAGCCATTAGAGCAATTAAAAGATGGTAAAACACCTTTAGTTGCAACCGTTGATGAGGCTGGTTTGTACTACTTTGAAAAAGACGGTGTCAATCAAGGGCCTTTTACGGCAACGCAGTTAACGGTTGAAGTAGCAAGTTGGTTGAGTATTGAACCTGGTACGCAGGTGATTGTTAAAGGTGACGGCCGAGTTGACTACAACTCGATTATCCGCCTGATTAATGTATTGAAAAACGCAGGAGCACCCGCTGTTGGGTTGATGACTGATAATGAAGTCTGATGTAGTCGTGAAGTGGTGGCAAACGCCGCTGGCTAAGTCAGTCGCGTTGCATTTGAGCTTAGTACTCGTGCTGTTTATTAGTTCGTTAAGTTTTTGGCCTAAACCTACACAATTTATTATTTCGGGTGACGCGGGTGTTGGTGCCTCAAACCCTCCTCCTCCTCCTCCTCCGGTAGAGGCGGTAACGATTGATCGGCAGGAATTAGAGCAGCGTGTTGCAGAAATAAAAAAGCAACAAGAAGATGCTAGAAAAGCTGAAGAACAACGAATCCGTGAGCTAGAGCGCCGTGCACAACAAGCCGAACGCTCTAGAGCTGCAGAAGAAGCGCGTTTAAAGCGAGTTGCAGAAGAAAAACGGAAGGCAGATGAAGCGGCTCAGGCGTCTCGTCGCGCTGCTGCAGAAGCAAAAAAACAGCAAGAAGCTGAAGCAGCCAAGGCCAAGGTGGCAGAACAGCAACGTATAGCGCGTGAAGCTGAACGTAAAAAGGCAGAAGAAGCCGCGAAAGCCGCAGAAGCAAAGCGCAAAGCTGAGCAAGAAGCTTTAGCAAAAGCTCAGGCTGAACGTGAGCGTAATGCTAGAGAAGAACGGCAGCGCGCTGAGCAAGAGCGTCTATTACAAGAACAGTTAGCCGCTGAGTCTGATGCAAGACGTCGTGCTAGAGCCCAGCAAGCGGTAACAGAAGTTCAGCGTTATACCGCAATGATTAGTGATGCGATAGATAGAACACTAATCAAAGATGAATCGACCATGCGCGGGCGCACATGCAGGGTCAATATTAGGCTGGCAACCAATGGTTTTGTAACCAGTGTCAATGTGATAAACGGCGAGCGGGTTGTGTGTGATGCGGCAGTACGAGCGGTTAATCGTGTCGGTACTTTTCCAATGTCATCCGACCCAGATGTGTATAACCAACTCAAAGACATAACGTTAACGGTGGCACCAGAGTTTTGATGATGACTAAATTACTTCGTACAGTTTTTTGCAGCTTATTGCTGTTAGTTGGCATGCAAGCCCATGCTTCTTTGGAAATAATTATCACCGGTGGCGTTGATTCAGCAAGGCCGGTGGCAGTATTACCTTTTACTTTTAAAGGCACCACCTTACCGAAAGAGAATATTGCTGAGGTTGTTGCGGCTGACTTAATGCGCAGCGGCAAATTCAACCCTATTCCTTTTATCAAAATGCCACAGCGTCCATCAACATCTGCTGATATTAATTTTAGCGCCTGGGCCAAAGAGGGCGTAGAAGCCATAATTATGGGAGAAATTACTGAAGTAGGTATTGATCGCTATGAAGTAGTTTTCGAACTTATTGATGTGCTAAAAGGCAATACGGGTTTAAGTAGCCGCATGCTAAATCAGGGGCAATTGTCTACTACAGCACACTATATGCTAGACAGCCGCAGCACGACCATAAATGGCAGCCAGTTTAGGCAGTATGCCCACCGTATTAGCGATATTGTTTATGAAAAACTTACTGGTGAGCGCGGCGCTTTTTTAACAAAAATTGCTTATGTGCTTGTGCGCCCTGATGCAGAATTCCCTTATCAGCTCGTAGTAGCAGATTATGATGGTTACAATGAACAAGTATTATTACGTTCAAAAGAACCATTAATGTCACCAAACTGGTCACCAGACGGTACTAAACTAGCGTATGTCACCTTTGAGAAACGTCAGGCTCAAATTTATATTCAGGATATTTATACTGGGCGTCGTACTATTTTAACGTCGTTTCCAGGCATTAATAGTGCCCCAACTTGGTCTCCAGATGGCCGTAAAATGGCCATGGTGTTGTCGAAAGATGGCAATGCAGAAATTTACGTTATGGATATTGCTAGTAAGGCATTAACTCGCATTACAAACCATCGAGCAATTGACACTGAGCCAAGTTGGTCGCCAGATGGTAAAGAGATCGTATTTAGTTCTGAGCGCGGTGGTAATCCACAGCTCTATACCGTAAATTTAACTACTGGCGATACGCGGCGTTTAACTTTCCAGGGTGAGATGAACCTTGCAGGGACTTTCTCACCTGATGGGCAATCAATTGTAATGGTAAACCGCACGGGGGGGCGTTATCAACTTGCCCGTATGGACAGACAAAGCCGTTTTATGCAAGTGCTGACAGCGACGAATTTGGATGAGTCGCCCAGTATTGCTCCTAATGGCTCTATGATTATTTACAGCACTATGCATGGTCGTTCGCAGGTGCTGGCATTGGTTTCTATGGATGGTCGTTTTAAAGCAAGACTACCGGCGGCGGATGGACAGGTGAAATCGCCGGCGTGGTCACCTTTTTTATAAAACAAAAACTTGGTAAATTAATCTAAGGACAATATTATGAACTTAAGCAAAGTGTTTAAAGGCTTGTTAATTGCTGTTCCAGTGTTAGCGCTGGCTGCATGTAGCTCAAAATCTTCCACAGGTGCAGGTGATGCTGATACTTCAGCTTCAACGACTTCTTCACAAACGGTTCAAGTTGAGCGTGTTGATCCAGCAGTAACTGCTGCCGAGCAAATGCGTCAAAAAATGGAAGCACTGCGTAGCGAAAACACAGTGTATTTTGACTTTGACCGTGCGACAATTCGCCCTGAGTTCGCAGAAGTATTACAAGCACATGGTGAGTTCCTGCGTGCTAACCCAAGTGTACGTGTTACTGTAGAAGGTCACACTGACGAGCGCGGCACACCAGAGTACAACATCGCTTTAGGTGAGCGCCGTGCTATTTCTGTAGTGCAGTACTTACAAAACTTAGGCGTAAGCGCTGCCCAAATCTCTACCGTTAGCTACGGTGAAGAGAAGCCTGCTGTTCGTGGCACTAACGAAGCTGCATACGCAAAAAACCGTCGCGCGGTATTAGTATATTAATTAACTAAAGGTATGAATGAGGATGACAGTGATAAAACCTCTGCTTATAGCAATGTCCTTAGTCAGTGTTGGCGCTTGGGCAAATCCGGCGCCTGTTACTGAGATAGGCAGAAGCAGCAGACCAGCTTCATCCGCGACTTCGCCTGCTGCAGGTTCTATGGAACAGCGACTTGCAGCATTGGAGCGGGTTGTTGAAGCCCGGGCTGAAGGTCAGGTAAGAATGCAACAACAATTGCAAATCTTATTGGATGAAGTCAGTGAGTTGCGTGGTGTCACCGAAACTCATTCGTATCAGCTGGATGAAATTGTTCAGCGTCAACGCGATATTTACCAGGAAATAGAACGCCGGGTGAGTGCTGTACAGGGTTCGGGGCAAAGCGGTAACACCGCTGCAGCACCGGCCCCTGTTACAAACAGTCCTGCAGTAATGATTTCGGGCAATATTTCCGAAACCGACGCTTATGACAAAGCAGTTAACATGGTGCTAAAAGATCGGCGCTATGATGCTGCTATTCCCGAGTTTGAATCTTTTTTGCGTACTTACCCAAATTCAGTGTATGCGCCTAATGCGCATTATTGGTTGGGACAGCTGTTATTTAATAACAGTGAGCTTGCTAGAGCAAAAACCCAATTTGAGCGCGTAGTGAATAACTTCGCAGACTCAAACAAAGTGGCTGACTCATTACTTAAGCTCGGTCAGATTGCAGAGCGTGAAAATGACAAAGCAACTGCTTTGACGCATTATCGAAGGCTAACATCTGCTCACGGCGCTTCTACTGCCGCTAGATTGGCAAAAGAGCGTCTTGAGGCGCTGAAATGATCGACCCAGCCAAGTGCCGGGTTTTTTCATTTTATGATTTAGTATTAGCATGTTCATCGTAAAAATACTGTCTAGATTAGCAGCGCTTCGCTGGCATTTTAAGCACTTGGCCTGCTGTTAAGCAAAAAATCACAGTTTTTGGTTGCAGAAATTCCGTAAATCAGTAAGATATGCGTCCGCGGTTAGGGTCGTTAGCTCAGTTGGTA
>CAZNXI010000138.1:0-8234 GCA_964577005.1 uncultured Rheinheimera sp. | reverse complement strand
AGCGTGCAAGTTCGTGGCGATATTACTATGAATGGCTCGGCGCATGTTTCGGGCAGTGTGCGCGCGAATGGCCATATTATTTTGAATAATGCCAGCGCGGTTATCAGTGGTGATGTGCATGCCTACCGTACTATTACCATTTCTAATACGCCGATCATTCGTGGCGAAGTGCGAGCTAACAACAATATCACTATTAGTAGCCCTGTCACTATTGAGAATGGTATTAAAACCAAAGCTAACTTGACGGTGACGAATAGCCCTACTGTGAGTAATGCTGTGCTCGTGCAAGGTAATATTACTATTCGTGATTGGATTGCCAATGGTAATTATTTTAAAAATAAATCGCAGATTTTTTTTGGTGGCACGACCGAGCATAATTTTGGTACCCGTAATCCGGCGTTAACGGTTGAACCCGTTGAATTACTACCCAATAATGAAACCTATAATGCCCATGCGGAGTTTAATCGCCTTTGTGATCCGTTAAATTTACCCTCGTTATTCCAAAATGCCGCTATACCTAACGTGCCCAATGAGCGTTTTCAGGTTCGTGTAGCAGATCATAAGCGTAAGTATCGTTTTAATGGCAGTGCTGGGACCGCCAACTTTATCGATAGTCCAGATAGTCGGTATGCCTTAGCCGCTCAACCTTTTACCTTTGGCAACGATATAACACCGACCTTTTTTCTTAAAGGTTTAGATATCGATAGTAATGCTATTGTGCTGGTTGAGGGCGATGTACGGCTTTATTTAGAGCAGGGTATGATCTTACAGGGTGATGCGCAGTTTGTTATCACACCTGGCAGTACCCTGACTCTTTTAACCGCTGGTAAAATTGAAATTAAAGGCTCTGGCCGTTTTCGGACAGCTGAAGGCGGCTCAAGCACACCAGAAGGGGTAGTCAGAGGCAAGCCAGTATTAGCAATTTATTCAAACTACCAAAGTCAGAATGCGACTGATAATGGTATTTTGCTATCCGGCGCCAGCTCTGGGCTGTACGCCGCCATTTATGCACCAGCAAGCCATATTAAAGTCAGTGCGGGTAATAGTTTTAGTGGTTCGGCGATTGGTAAAACCTTAAGTATTGATGGTGCCGGTTTTATCCGTTATGACCAAGCGCTAAAAACGGTGAGTCCAGGCGATAACACTGGCCCAGCTAATCGCCCACCTCGTCTCTCTTTTGGTGGTTTTTAACCGTTAGCGCGGCCTTTGCGCTGTTGGTCACCCAATACCAACAGGGCAGGGGTTAAGAACAAAGTTAAAAAGGTGGCAAAGGTCAGGCCGCCGGCAATGGCACTGGATAATTGGGTCCACCACATGGTGGACGGTGCGCCAAAGCCTAGGCTAGGTTCTACTAAATTGACATTAATCGCCAGCACCATGGGCAGTAAGCCCAGTACGGTGGTGACCGATGTCAGTAAAACTGGGCGTAAGCGCAGCGTACCGGTTTGCAACGCAGCCGCAATGCTGTCAAGTCCCTGCGCTTTGAGTTGGTTATAGGTATCGATAAGCACGATATTGTTATTAACCACAATACCGGCCAAGCCAATTATGCCCATGCCTACCATCACGATGCCAAAGGGCTGAGCGGTGAGCAGTAGGCCCAATAACACACCGGCGGTAGAAAGCACTATGGCTGATAAAATGAGCAGCGTTTGATACCAGCTATTAAACTGTACCAGTAAAATCATCAGCATTAAAAAGATGGCAATGGCAAAGGCGGTCAGCAAAAACACCATCGCTTCTTGTTGGTCAGCGTCTTCGCCGGCCGTTTTCAGCATCACACCCTCCGGCAGCTTGATGCCACTGTTTTTTAAGGCGGCTAAGCGCTCGGCTACTTGAAAGCCGGGGGCTAGATCGCTTTTAATCGTCACCGCACGGTTACTGTCAATACGGCGGATAACGCTGGTTTTTTCGGCGGGTTGTAACGTGACAAAATTACTCAGTGGGATCTGACCTCTAAGGGTTTCCACCGTAAGGCGTTCTAACTGACTGAGCGAGCGCCAACTTTCCGGAAAGCGTACCCGAATATCCACTTCATCGCTGGCATAAACCGGGCGAAACTTTGCCAGTAACAAGCCATTACTGACTAATTGCACGGCATTGCCCACGGTTAACACATCGGCACCAAAGCGCGCCGCAGCGGCACGGTCAACCTCTAAGCGCCATTCGATACCTGGTAAGCTGCGGTCATCTTCAATATCGACAAAACCGTCCATCTTGGCCATTTGTGCCAAGAGAGTATTTACCGCCTGCTCGGTTAATGCCGGATCTTGGGCGCTAATTTGCAGCTCTATCGGCTTACCTGCGGCAGGCCCGTCTTGTTGCTGGCGAAAAGCCAGTACCACGCCAGGCAGATCCGCTGTGCGTTGCCGCAAATCTTCCAGAATGACGCTTGCCGCTCGGCGTTGGTGCCAGTCGATAAACTGGAACTGTAAAGTACCAATCACATCGGCGGTTAACTCGCCACTGGCCGCTGCCATAGTGCGCGCATACAGTGCTTTTACTTCCGGTAAATGCAGTAAGCGCTGTTCAACTTGTTGTAAGATTGCATCTTTTTCGTAGACAGACAGGTCGCCGCGCGCCCGAACCCAGACCTGCGCCGATTCTGGCTCTACCGCGGGGAAAAATTCTAAGCCATGATTAAACTTGCCATAGGCGAAATATACCAGCACCACTCCGCCAAGCGCACCCCCTAAGGTTAAGCCCGGGCGACGTAATAAAGCATGCAATAGCCTGCTATAAGCCATGGTGAGCCGGCTTGGTGCCATAGCATCGGCTGCGCTAGTGGCTGACGCTTTTGCTGTTAGCGCGCGATGTTTGCCTAAACTGCCCATCACCGGTAAAAAGACGAGTGCCATCAGCAATGAGGCCAGTAAACAGAGAATAACCGTAGCAGGCAGATACTTCATAAACTGGCCGACCATGCCAGGCCAAAATAATAAGGGCACAAACACGGCCAGCGTGGTGCAGGTGGAGGCGATAATTGGCCACGCCATGCGGTCGGCGGCATTGAGCCAAGCGGTTTTTTGATCTTGGCCTTCTTGCACATTTCGATCGGCCAGCTCGCTGACCACAATGGCGCCATCTACCAACATGCCTGCCACTAAAATTAGCGAGAATAAGACGATGATATTTAAAGTAAAGCCGAGTAACCAAATCATTAAGATCCCAGCAAAAAACGCGCCGGGGATGGTAATACCGACCAGAACGGCAGAGCGCATGCCCATGGTTGCCAAGATCAAAATCAGCACTAATACCACTGCGGTTAACACATTATTCAGTAGATCAGACAGCATGTTTTTTACTTCTTTTGACTGATCCATAATGTAGTTAATTTGCATCCCCGCCGGAAACTGCAGGGAGGCTTGTTCAAGCAAGGCTTTGGTTTGCTCGATGGTGGAAATAATATTCGCGCCGCTGCGCTTTTTGATTTCCAGTACTACAGCAGGTTGGCCATTGATTCGGGCAAAGCCTTGCGGATCTTTAAAGCTGGCATTAACCGTGGCCACATCGGCAAAGGTAATGACGGTATCGCCACTGACCTTGATGGGAATAGATAGCACATCGGTTAGATCTTCAATAATACCGGGCACTTTGATGGCCATACGCCCTGCGCCGGTATCTAAACTGCCTGCGGCAACCAAGCGATTATTATTCGATACCAGACTGAACAGTTTTTGATAATCTAAGCCATAGCTTTGTAACACTTGCGGATCGACAATAATTTCCAATACATCTTCTCGATCGCCACCTATATCAACTTCCAGTACTTCTGGGATAGCTTCAATTTGCTCTTTCAGTTGTCTGGCCATGGCAACTAGCGTAGATTCTGGCACCGGGCCGGATAAGCCGACAGAGAGCACTGGGAAGAGCCCGACGTTAATTTCATTCACCGTAGGCTCTTTGGCTTCGGCAGGCAGTTTGGAACGCGCCGCGTCGACTTTAACCCGCACATCGGCCAGTGCTTTGTCTGCGTTAAAACCGGCATCAAACTCCAACATCACCGAGGCATGCCCTTCGCTGGCGGTGGAGGTCATTTTTTTAATGCCTTCGAGTGATCGCAGTTCATGCTCCATTGGCCGCACCAGTAAACGCTCGCCATCTTCTGGGCTAATACCATCGAGGGACATCGACACATACATCATCGGAATAGCCACATCGGGGTTGGCTTCTTTCGGGATCACTAGGTAGGCACTAATGCCGGCAATAAATAAAAACAACAACAACATGATACTGGCACGGCTGCGATCAATGGCTGCCGCAATCAGGGCTCTCATGGCGTGGTCTCCGTTTGTACTTGCACCGACTGACCTACCGACACAAAACCGGCCCCCAAGGTGATTAAGTTAACCTGATCTGGCAGCCCGGTGACCCAAGCCTGTTGGTTATCGGCCCGTAGCAGCTGTACTGGATAAAATGCCACCTGATCCTGTAATACGGTATAGACGCCGAGGCGTCCTTGCTGATCTAATTTTAATAAGGCGGGGGATAATGCATGCGCTGGCTGCGGCGCTAAGCTGATCTCGAGGGTAGCGCTTACGCCAGCCAGTGGCAGTAGCTCGGGATTATTTACTGTGGCTTCAATATAATAGCTGCGGCTACTGCTCTCGGCGGCAGGGCTAATAAAACTGAGCTCGCCATGGAGCAGGCGACCATCGAGTAGCGTGATCTGGACCTGTTGGCCAAGAGCGAGCGCGGTAACTTGCTGTTGCGGTACTTGGGCGGTGGCGCGCAGGCGGCTGATATCCACCAAGTGAAATAACGGTGTACCGGTTTGAATAACGCTACCCGGTTCTACTAAGCGTCTGGCCAGAATGCCGCTAAACGGCGCGCTGGGTTTGCTATGGCTGATGGCAAGTTGTGCTTCGCTTAGGCTGACTTCAGCATTACGCAGTTCACTTTGCAGCCGAGTTAATTCGGTATCGCCAACAAATTGCTGCTTTTTTAATGCTAATGCACTTTTCAGCTCGGTTTGCCGCAAGGTCAACAGCGCTTGCGCCTGTGCTAAACGCGCGCTACGCCCCTCGTCGCTCATTTCCAGTAGTACATCATCGGCCTGAACTTGTGCGCCTTGATCGCGCACTAAGCGCGCAATACGACCAGAGGTTTGTGCTTGCAGCTCAATACTGTGCCAAGCCTGTAACTGGCCTTGCAGTTTTAGGCTAGGCTGAAAGGCTTGCGCTAAACTCAGGCGTGTTTTAACGGTAAAGTTGCTTGTTGGACTGACAGGTGCTGCGGCAGGTGCCTCGGTTTGCGTTTGATACTGTGTGCCTAGCAATAACCACAATAGCAGAGCCAGTGCTAGCAGCACGGCGATAACAGGCGGTGTAAGTTTTTTAATCATGGTGATTCCATTTTGCTGGCTAGGGCGGCAGGCATTGGTGTAACAGGGCCGAGAAGCAAACCCTGTGCTTGCCGATGCTGCTCTAAGGCAGCAAGTCGCAGTGCAAGTTGTGGATGGCTGTCAAACCAACTGGGCAGTAAACGGCTTGCTTGTTGCTGCATCTGGGTAAAAAAGACTTCGGCACCGCCGATGTGGCCGTAATGACAGGCCAGAATGTCTAGCGCGGCGTTATCCGCGGCTAACTCGCGTTGCTGTGAATGTTGCGCCATGCCGAGTTCGGTGGCGGGTAAAAATAACTGACCTGCGCCGCTGCTGCCGGTGAGGGTGCTGGTTATGACGGCTAAGACAATGGCTCTCCCCATGCCGCGTAAATGATCGCGATGTTGTAAATGAGCCAGTTCATGTGCTAACACAAAAGCCAGCGCATTTTCACTGTCTAGTTTTTGGATTAAGCCACGATAAACCAGCATAGCGCCGCTCGGTAACACACCCGCATTCGCAATGTCGGTATCGACATAATGTACGGTCACCGTGTAGGGCACACTGCTACATTGCTGCAGCTGATTGGTGAGTTGTTGCAGAGTCTGCTGTGCTGGGCTGGCCGTTGGTGTGGTAGCAAACCGGCCAAACCATTGCTGCTCAAGATCGGGCGAGACGTGTTGGATAGCTTTATCGATGGCAAAGCCGAATAACCAATACACTAAAAACAAGATGGCGAGTAAACTGCTGCCGATCAGTACCAGATCCTGTAACGGCCGTTGCCGGCCGATATTATGATTGGTTGTGGGTAAGCGCGGTTGATAGGGCATAAGCGGCTAGGATGTCGCTGGGTTAGCCGAAGCGCTGGCGAGTGCTGCTGCATCAGCGGCTGTACCATAAATCGCCGTGCCATAAGCCAGTAATTCGACAGAGCCGATACCATTGCCTGCGGCATTGTGGATGCTTGAGGTTTCGATACGAATATTAATAATTTGTACCGCCTCCGGGCACTGTTCTTTCATCCGTAAAATGGCCTCACGTCTGGCCCTATCTAACAAGGTTTCGTAACTGGCGACAGGTCCGCCGACAATGGCGCGTAAGGTGGCGAGCAGTCGTTTAAAGTAATCAATGGAAATCACCACACTGCCACAGACCAATTCTGCTTTGCTGATGTGTTGCATCGGGATCAGTAAGTCACGGTTGTTGCTGTTGGCAAGCTTTACCCATTGTTGTTCGCGTACATTAATACTTTGAAAATGGCGCTTCTCGGCCCACTTGCCAAAGAAATACCCCAGTAATAGCAGGGTGAAAAAGCTAATAAAAGGGATCATGCTTTACTCCACACGCACGGCGGTACCATAGACATAAATTTCGGCTGCACCAGCGGCAACAGAGGAGGTAGAAAACCGTACATTGACAATGGCATTGGCGCCCAGTTCGCTGGCTTGTGCTTGCATACGCTTAATGGCTTCATCCCGCGATTCGTTGAGTAGTTCGGTGTAGCCGCGTAATTCGCCACCAAACACATTTTTAATGCCGGCCATAATATCGCGGCCAACGTGCTTGGCGCGTACCGTGCTGCCAGAGACAACACCATAGCAATCGATAATCTGTTTGCCAGGGACGGTTTCGGTATTTGTCATAAACATGCGAGATCCTTTACTGTGCGTGAAATAATTGACAAAAATAAACTTTGCCATCATAGGCAAAAGCATGTGCTTGGTACAATCTTAAATAGTAAAAAAGTGTAAGCAGAGATGTTACTGCGGCTGCGCTTGCAATGCTGCAGCCAAAAAATCCACCAGCCGCCGCACCTTGGCGGAGAGATGCCGGTTTTGTGGATAGAGCGCCCAAATGCCTTCATCCGGTTGCCGCAAATGATCCAGCACTGAGATCAGCCGACCTTCTGCTAGATAATCGGCGACGTAATAGTCGGGTAGTTGCACTAGACCTAAGCCTTGTAAGGCAGCATCGCGCAGGGCCACACCGCTATTGCAGACTAAGCGACCTTGTGGCCGATAGCTTATCAGCTTGCCATCTTGCATTAAACGCCAAAATCCCACAGTGCCGGTCAGGCATTGTTGCTTGCTAAAATCGCTGAGCTGTTGGGGCGTGCCATACTGTTGCAAATACTGGGGGGAGGCCACGATATACTGGGTGCGACTGGTCAGTTTTCGGGCAATCAGACTGGAGTCTTCAAGGTTACCCAGCCGAATCGCCAGATCAAAGCCACCTTGCACCAGGTCGAGCTTATCGTTTGTCAGTAGCACTTCTAATTCGGTATCCGGGTATTGCAATAAAAACTGATGCAGCAAGGGCGCGAGATGGGTTTCGCCATAATAAACCGGTGCCGTAAGCTTAATTAACCCGCGCGGGGAGGCTGATAAATTCGCCAAGGTACGGTTAGCCTCTTCTAAACTGCTGACCAGATGCCGGCAATGTTGCAAATATAATTTGCCTTCTTCGGTGAGGCTAACGCTGCGGGTACTGCGATAGAGCAGCTTAATGGCCAATGTGGCTTCTAGCTCAGCAATATTGCGGCTGACCTGTGCTACCGACATCCCTAACAGTTTGGCGGCTTTGGTAAAACTCTGTTGTTCAGCGACGGCGACAAATTCGCTAATGCCGGTCCATTGTTTCATATTTAACCCTTTGCACAGAAAACCATTCTTGCTTGCGCAGTATTATTGCAATAGTGAAAAACTGATTTGTATTTTAGCCTTATTCATATCGATATGGAAAAGATAAAAAGCAGGTTACACTTAGGGCGTGTTGACGTTTGCTGGTTAGATTTTGTTCTTCTGGCGGCGTTTTGATCGCGAAACGAGGAGTGCAGTACGCGGTACCCGGTTTAGCCATTCTAAATAAACGACGAGTGACAAAGAGCAAAGCGCCGCCAGATGAACCCTTC
>CAZNXI010000137.1:842-8410 GCA_964577005.1 uncultured Rheinheimera sp. | reverse complement strand
AGGGTGCCAGCCACGGCGTGGATCGTCATATTCGTACAGATGGCTCCCATCAAAGCGGGCTAAACCATGGCCATCTTCCGGAAAGTGTGCCGGTACCCAATCTAAAATGACGCCAATTCCGGCCTGATGGCAGGCATCAACAAAGGCTTTAAATTCATCAGGGTTACCAAAGCGCGAGGTGGGCGCAAACAACCCCAGTGGCTGATAACCCCAGGAGCCATCAAACGGGTGCTCCATAACGGGCATCAGTTCAATATGGGTATAACCCATATCCAATACGTAGGGAATCAGCTGCTCAGCCAGCTCACGGTAAGATAATGGCTGGTTGTCGGCCTTACGCCGCCAAGAACCGGGATGCACTTCATAAATGCTCATCGGCTGCTGGTAGACATTACTCTGCGGCCGCTGTTGCCAAGCGCTATCTTGCCATTGATAACGGCTATGATCGTAAACTAAAGAAGCATGTGAGGGATATTGCTCGGCAAAAAAGGCCAAAGGATCGGCTTTATGTGGGAGTAAGTTGCCGTGACCGTCTTTAATCTCAAATTTATAACGCACGCCTGCAGCAATTTCTGGCACCACTAGCACCCAATGGCCACACTGGGTGCGCTCCATCGGATGGCAACGACCATCCCAACCATTCATATCCCCTACTAGGCTTACGCTGCTGGCATTGGGCGCATACACCGCAAAACGGGTGGCGTGCAGTGCCTTGCCGGCAACATTGAGCGTAATTAGCTGCGCGCCTAATTGGCGGTATAAATTCTCTGGCTGCGCCTGCACAAAATGTACCGCGTAATAGGCTTCTGCCGTAAATTGGTAAGGATCGTAAAGCTTATAGTGCTGTGCTCCTTGCGATACCTGAAAATAATAGGGCGTTGGTTTACGTTTTTTCGGTAGCAGCAATTGAAATAAGCCCACACAGTTTGCATCGGCTTGCAGTTGCCCTAAACTTTTTTGGGTTTTCGCATCAAAGGCTTCGACGGCGCTAGCATGCGGTAAATAACACCTTAGCAGCAATCCTTGTGGCTTTTCATCCTGACTATTGGCTTGCCAGCCCAATACACTAAAGGGGTTGGCACAACGGGCCTCTGCTAAAAACGTAAAATGCATTACCTTGTCCTTCTGTTATTATTTTTGAGCCTTAATGCGCTTTTCTCAATTCAGTCAAGCTGTGCAGTAAGCTACTAATAGCGGTATTCTCGGTCCACTGCTCCAGCTCTGCACTTAATTTGCGTCGCCAGTTCGGATACTCATTGCTGGTTCCAGGCACATTGACCGGCTGCGTCATTTCCAACCAATCTTCAATTTGTAAACACAGCAGCTGGTGCGAACCTGCGGCTAAATGTTGTTGCAGCGCATAGTTAAGGGTGCGATCCATGGCCAGATGGTCAACACTGCGCGGATAATCCTGCGGTAAACGATTGTGACCATGCAGCGAATCTAAAATACGTTGCTTATTCACATGACGTTGCCCAAAGAGCTGTTGTAGCACTGCTTCATCTTTATACAAACCTAACTGCTGGCCTAGCTTCAGATCATCACAATGCCAAAAGCCGATAAGTGTGGGTAAATCATGGGTGCTTAAGGTGGCCATCGCTTGCTCTGGGTAATGCGCAGGCGAAATGTAACCACCGTCGGGGGCAGTTTCAAAAAAGAATACCCGATACGAATAAATGGCAAATTGCTGCAGTAATTCGCGGATCCCGTCCGGCACGGTGCCCAGATCTTCCCCAATAATGACCGCTTGTTGCCGCTGGCTTTCTAAGGCTAGGATGCCCAACAAATCCATGATGGGGTAATACACATAAGCACCGCCGCCGGCATTGGCCGCAGTTTTTGGCACCCACCATAAGCGTAGGAGTGCCATAACATGATCAATCCGCAGCGCGCCGGCATGCTGCATATTGCTGCGAAACAAATCAATTAACGGCTGGTAGGCTTGCTGATATAGCTGATAAGGCTTCATAGGCGGCAAACCCCAATTTTGTCCAGCTGGCCCTAACGGATCAGGCGGAGCCCCGACACTGGCATCGCGGCAGTACAGTTCAGGGTTAGCCCAAATTTCGGTAGAGGCTTCACTCACGCCCACCGCTAAATCGCGATATAAGCCCAATAACATACCACTGTCTTTGGCCAGCTGCTGAGCTTCGGCTAATTGCTGCTGCGCCATAAATTGCAGGTAACAGTAAAAATCTAGCTCGCTACTGTGCTCTGCAGCAAACTGTTGCACGGCTGCGCTGTCGATATCGCGATATTGTTCTGGCCAATTTGGCCAACCCCAATATTGGCTATCTTGTTGGTACAAGAAGCTATGCAGCGCATCATACAGCGCTAATTGCTGTAAACTGTCGCCGCCCTGCTGCTTAAAGCGCGCAAATTCTTGCTGTAAAGACGCTGCAGCATTCGCCACAAACCACTGATAAAGCTGCCTCAGTACTGGCAGTTTAAACCCCATTACCGCAGTGTAGTCCACCCAATCAGCCGCCCGCTGCGCCTGTAACTTCGCTATAAAGTCTGCGCTTTGCACCTGTTGCTGCAAGGTGGCGCAGTCGACATAACCAGGCAGTGCCGTAACATCAAGATAAATAATATTTAACCAGCGGCGTGACGATGGGCTATATGGGCTGGCATTATCCGGCATAGCCGGATACAACGCATGGATAGGGTTCAGACCTATAAAATCAGCCCCATGTTTGGCCAAGTAGCAAATTAAGGTTTTTAAATCGGTAAAATCACCAATCCCCCAGTTACGCGCCGAGCGCAGCGCATAAAGCTGAATGGCACTGCCCCATTGTTTTTGGTTTGCAAAGGCCGCAGGCTGGAAACAGTAACCAGGCGTAATAATCAGTTGCTGACTCACACTTAACTCGGTATCCAACAGCGTAAAGGTTAACTGGTGATAACCAGCTGGCAGACTGAGATCGAACTGATGTTGATACTGATGGTATTCTTCGCCATCTAACACGGCGACTTGCGTCAATTCCCCTTCTACCGGCACCAGTTGCCATTGCTGTTCTTCACCTGTTTCCGTTTTTAAACTTAACGTAAAAGTCAGATTAGCCAGCGCCAGTGGGACTTGAATATCAAGTTGCCAGTGCTCACTGACCTCTTGTACAGAAACTGGAGCAATTAATTGCTGCCAAAAGTCCAATTGTCGCTGTAGCAATTCTTGCCGCGTTGCAGCCTCATCCGCTACGGGGTAGCCCATAGCGGCCAACAACGCTAATTGATCAGCCACAGCAACTTCAGTGGCATTCCCCCAAGCATCGTTAAATTGGGTTTCTATACCATTAAAGGCAATCAGTTCTGAAAGTAGCGTGGCGTCCATTGGCAATCCTTAACAAAATAAAACTATTATAACGCTAACCTGTAATAGAGCATGGTTATCTTTTACTTTGCCATGCTGGCCAACGAGCGACTATTTATACCATGCTAAATGCCTTTACAGGGCAATTTACCAGCAAATTTTGTTGCTTAATTACAAAAACGGCAACATAAATGCTTTTAGGCTTGAAAATTACTGCGAATAATGTAATTTTACTACAATATGATATCCAGTACTTATTAGCAAAATAAGTTAATGAATACGTTTTCAATTAGTCTAGCACTTTAACAGTGAGGGTTTTATGTCAATTCGTGTTGCAATTAACGGCTTTGGCCGTATCGGCCGTAATGTATTACGTGCACTCTACGAGAGCAGTAAAAATTACGATATTAAAGTAGTTGCTATCAATGACCTGGGCGATGCGGCAATCAACGCTCATTTGTTAAAGTATGATACGGCACATGGTATTTTCGCTGCTAATGTCAGTAATGATGACAAAGCTATCTATGTTAACAATGATGAAATTCGTACTCTAAGCGTCCGTAATCCAGCTGAACTGCCTTGGGCCGAGTTACAGATTGATGTTGTATTAGAATGTACTGGCTTATTTACCGATCGTAAAACCGCGGGCGCACATTTAACCGCCGGCGCGAAAAAAGTCATTATTTCTGCACCAGCGAAAGACGTCGATGCCACTATTGTGTATGGTGTAAACCATCAGATCATTACCCCAGAGATGAATATTATCTCTAATGCGTCTTGTACCACGAACTGCTTGGCACCTGTGGCAAAACCCTTATACGAAGCTTTAGGTATTGAATCAGGTTTAATGACCACCATTCATGCCTATACCAATGATCAGCGGTTAAGTGATGTTTACCACACCGATTTACGACGTGCTCGTGCCGCCGCAATGTCGATGATCCCGACCAAAACGGGCGCAGCTGCCGCTGTTGGTTTAGTAGTGCCTGAGTTAAAAGGGAAGTTTGATGGTTTAGCGGTACGGGTGCCAACCCTTAACGTGTCCTTGGTCGACTTAACCTTTATTGCTGGCCGCGAAACCACGGCTGAGGAAGTTAACGCTATCGTGCGTCAAGCTGCAGCACAAAGCCCGATGAATCAAGTCCTAGCGGTTAACGATTTACCTTTAGTGTCTGTTGATTTTAACCACAACCCTATGTCGTCTATTTTTGATGCGACGGAAACACGGGTACTGGGCAGACTGGTAAAAGTCATGAGCTGGTATGATAATGAGTGGGGCTTTAGCAACCGCATGCTGGATAACACGGTAGAATTAATGAAATTCTAATCTCGTCTAGCCTTCTATAAAGCCAGCCTTTGCTGGCTTTATGCGTTTTGTAACCAGCCATTGTTGTTTAATCAGTCTAATCGCCGAGGTCGTTGTGTCAGCTATTACTGCCCAAACCGGTTTTGCTCATCTAGAAGATTTACCCTGCTATAAACTAACTTTTGGTGAGGCATCCGCTGTGGTCTCGCTATATGGTGGACAGGTGTTGTCTTATCAACCTAAGCCAGCGCAAGAACACCTTTGGCTATCACCCTTAGCCCGTTGGCAGCAACAACAGCCTATTCGCGGTGGTGTGCCGGTATGCTGGCCGTGGTTCGGACCTATCGCGGCTGAGCTCAATCCGCAGCAACTAACGTTACCCAATCATGGTTTGGTACGCACACGGCTCTGGAACCTGCTAGAAACCGCCGTTTCTGCCGAGGCGACTACCCTGCGCTTAAGTATTGCAGTCGCAGACTTTCCCTATCGTGACAGCACGCCCTCTAGCGACAAGCACCAGTCCGCGCCGGTATTAATACTTACCCTGTGTTTAACAGCACACAGCTTGAGTATTAATTTAACTTGCGATACTCCAATGCTGCAGCAAGCCGCTTTACATAGTTATTTTACTATTAGTGATCTAGCCAATACCCAGTTAACTGGCATAGGCACGACGTATCGCGATAAAGTAAAACAAAATGCCGAGGTTATAGCTGACCGACCGCTGAGTTTTAATCAGGAAATAGACCGGGTTTATACTAAGCCGGCGGCCGTGTTACTGCTCGAAAGTACGCAGCAAAAACTGAGGCTTGAGCAACACGGCTTTGACAGTACGATAGTCTGGAACCCTGCGGCAGAACGCAGCAAGGCGATGGCAGATTTAACCGCTGATGGTTATCAGCAGTTTGTCTGCGTTGAGACGGCCCGCTTAGCGTTAAATCAGGCTAACGCCCTTAATTTGACTCAGCTTTTGCTTCCAACTTAAGGTCAGTAGCCCAGCCTAATGCCAGCTTGATTTAAATTGTATTGTCTGCATTTCGCTCTGCCCATCAGCGAAATCTAACCAGAGCTCAAGCTGCCAAAGCATCTCAGGATCTGAGCAAGCGCCTAAAAAAAACTCAGCCTGCCAAAGCGGTATTTCGTCTACAGTTGTCACTGCTCGCTGACGCCACTGTAACGGAATCCGCCCCATATACATGGATACACCGCGCAGCTCACCTCTTACATTTATAAGCTCGCGACGGCTGTTTAACCTCATGGTTAAAGGGGTTTCCACTGGGATTGTCGATGGGCTTATCTGTAAATGCATAGTCTCGGTTTGCAGCAATGTCGCTTCACTACTATCTTTTTGTGAAGGCTTACAAGCTGTTAGCAGCATGAGCGCGACCAAAAGCCAGAGCAGTCGCTGGCGGGAATTACAAGAAAAACACATCTAACCGTCATCATTAATTTAGGAACTAAGCCGCCAGTTTAGCCTGAAATAGTCTAAATAAACCAGCGCCATGCTGAATTGAACACAAATTAAGCAGCGACTTTGTTCTACATCATAAAATGGGCGGCTTTGCCTATCTTTTATGGGGTAAAACTCGTATCATTTGAAGCAAATATAGTAAACGTGATCCGGCAAGTTGCCACTTTTTGTCAATGACGATTACTTATAACAAGAAGGGCCACCTTGTGGTGGATTTTTAGTAACCAGCAAAAACTGCAGCGGAACTCAACATGAGCCAGACCAAACCGTTAAATGTTGAATACAACTATAGCGTTGTCCGCCTCTTTGCCATCACTACCGTATTATGGGGTATTGTTGGTATGGTGGTGGGTGTGTTAATTGCAGCCCAGTTATACTGGCCAGCGCTTAACTTTGATACTCCTTGGCTGACCTACAGCCGTCTTCGTCCTTTACATACCAATGCGGTAATTTTCGCTTTTGGTACCAGTGCGTTATTCGCAACCTGTTATTACATCGTACAACGCACCTGTCAGGTACGCTTGTTTGCAGAAAAGCTGGCAATGTTCACCTTTTGGGGCTGGCAAGCCGTAATTGTTGCCGCAGCCATTACTTTGCCAATGGGCCTAAGCCAGAGCAAAGAGTATGCAGAACTTGAGTGGCCAATTGATATTCTCATTACCATTGTATGGGTGTGTTTCGCTATTGTATTTTTTGGTACCTTAGCCAAACGTAAGACCAGCCATATTTATGTGGCTAACTGGTTTTATGGCGCCTTCATTATTACGGTAGCTGCGTTACATATCGTCAATAGCATGGTTATTCCACTGAATTTTGGTAAATCCTATTCGATCTATGCGGGTGCCGTTGATGCAATGGTACAGTGGTGGTATGGCCATAATGCCGTAGGTTTCCTGTTAACGGCAGGCTTCCTGGGTATGATGTATTACTTCGTGCCTAAGCAGTCTGGTCGTCCGGTATATTCTTACCGTTTATCTATCGTCCACTTCTGGGCATTGATCGCCTTATATATCTGGGCTGGTCCACACCACTTACACTACACTGCCCTGCCGGATTGGACCCAATCGCTCGGTATGGTGATGTCGGTGATCCTGTTCGTACCAAGCTGGGGCGGTATGATTAACGGTATCATGACGCTGTCAGGCGCATGGCACAAACTGAAAACAGATCCTATCTTACGTTTCTTAATTGTTTCGCTGTCTTTCTACGGTATGTCGACGTTTGAAGGTCCAATGATGGCAATCAAGTCAGTAAACGCATTATCACACTACACTGACTGGACCGTAGGCCACGTGCACTCAGGTGCCTTAGGTTGGGTAGCAATGATTTCTATCGGTGCTATGTACCACCTGATCCCTGCCGTATATAACAAAGATGGCATGTACAGCTTAAAACTGATCAACACCCACTTCTGGTTACACACTATTGGTGTAGTGCTTTACATTGTTGCCATGTGGATCAGCGGTATTATGCAAGGCATG
>CAZNXI010000137.1:183-832 GCA_964577005.1 uncultured Rheinheimera sp. | reverse complement strand
GTGCAGTTAACACTGACGGTACCTTAACCTACAGCTTTGTGCAAAGTCTGGAAGCCTCCATGCCATTCTACCTGATGCGCTTTATTGGTGGTGTATTCGTGGTAGCCGGTATGTTAATCATGGCTTACAACGTTTATAAAACGGTAAGTAGTAAACACCCTGCGGCTCAACCCGTAGCGGCTGCGGCGTAAGGAGACTGACGATGCAAAAGAATCATCATGAAAAAGTCGAGAAAAGCGTTGGCTTACTGGGTATCTTAACTATTGTTGCCATCAGTTTCGGTACTCTGGTTCAAATAACGCCGTTGATGTTTATGGAAGAAACCACGCAGCCTATCGATGGTTTAAAGCCTTACACTGCTTTGCAGATGGAAGGACGCGATATCTTTATCCGTGAAGGTTGTACTAACTGTCATAGCCAAATGATTCGCCCTTTCCGTGCCGAAGTTGAACGTTATGGTCATTACTCTGTTGCCGGTGAAAGCGTGTGGGAACACCCTTTCCTGTGGGGCTCTAAGCGGACAGGTCCCGATCTGGCTCGCGTAGGCGGTCGTTACAGCGATGATTGGCACTATGCGCATATGATGGATCCGCGTTCAGTGGTACCACAATCCAATATGCCAGCGTACCCTTGGTTAGATAAAAATGTG
>CAZNXI010000137.1:0-173 GCA_964577005.1 uncultured Rheinheimera sp. | reverse complement strand
CAAATACACCGCCAGAAAATTGGAAATTTTCCGTAGTTTTGGTGTGCCTTATACCGACGAAGATATCGCTGGCGCTGCTGATGCAGTAAAAGGCAAAACTGAAATGGAAGCCTTGATTGCTTACTTGCAATCACTTGGCACCGCATTGAAGTAATGACTATGGAATTTGCAAC
>CAZNXI010000136.1:0-8468 GCA_964577005.1 uncultured Rheinheimera sp. | reverse complement strand
GAAAACAACGCTGTATTTCTGTGGTAAAGAAACCGGCTGGACACTCTGGTTGCAATAAACTTACAGCATCTTCAATAAAGCTTTTGGCATGCCGAATATTGGCTTCAACCAAATGGTCTTCCAGTTCAGTTAAGCGACCGGGGCGGATAGGTTTTCCATGATGCCCCCAAGTGGTATCCAAAAGCTTACAAAGTGTTTTTTCTAAGATATCGGATGAAAGTGATTGCTTTGTTATGAGCGGCAAATCTAAACCTTCGTCCAAGGCTAATTGCCACAGCACCCAACCCAACATATCGTGTCGCGCTATCGCACCATCATAAGGCTTGCGCACTTTAAATTGATGCAAAGCCTTGGTATCAAACAGCTTTAACGCTTGAAAAGCGCCACTGAATTTTCCCAAATCATGCAATATCAGGGCAAAAGTAAATAAACGTTGTAGTTGCGAAGGGGTCAATTGAATAAACTCTGCCAGTTCCTGACATAGTTTGTTGTTGGGATTTAATAAATGCCAGCCCACCGCCGCGACATCCAAACTATGATAAGCCAGCAAATGATAATCCGGCCCGGCTTGGTCTGGGTCTTTTTTGGCTTTACCCCAGTAGCCAAAATAACTAGCAGTAGTCGATTCTGTCATTCTTAAAGTTCCGTCTAAATTCAACTAAATTTAACTATGCTTAGCCCTACTTACACTCTACCCCACCTACCCAAAATAACAACACTGTACATAAAACCTGCAAACTTACTTTACAGGTTTGGAATAAATCTATGTTTTATAATCAAATAGCCAAGGTTTTACTTGATCAATATTTACCACAACTAACTGCTGCGCTTCAGGACTGATGGCGGGTTGGCGTAGGTTTACTTGTAACTCTTGCAGCAAGTATTGCGCTAAGCAGGCACGGATTTTTATCGTTAGTTGCCCATGTTGCATGCTATAGTCTTGAGCTATAACCTGCTGCTGTGCAGGGCTTAGCCTTGGGTCGGGTTTAAGGATAATATTGATTTCTGTATTCCAGCCGTTATCTTGTGCCGCCGTATGGCTGGTCTTACCCAGTAACGCTGGCTCACCGCGAAAGCGGCTAAGCACAAAGTCGCGGTACTCACCGGACTTTTCACAAAAAGCTCTGAGATGCCAACGCAGACCGGTTTTTACAAAATGGTGCGGCGCAATATTGCGACCCTGATTATCAGGATGGCTTAGCGAAATATAATCAACATCGACTCTTCGTTGTTGGCGGATAGCAGTGATTAATACACGTATTACTTGAGCTGATACCTGGCGCGCAGGCAGTGTTAGCGCGTGATGTGGTAGGGTTGTTGGCTGGTCAAGTTGTTCGTATTGGCCTAACCAGTTTAGGTATTCAATTACGTCGCCATTAATATAAATTGGCTGAAATAAGTTCGTGGGGGTAAAGCCTTTATTGCTGGCGCAATAGCAAAGATTATCAGGCGCTTGTTGCTGATAACGCTTAATATCTTGCTGCGCTTGCACTCTGCTGATGGCAAATTGATTTGTAAGTGTGCTGGCGTTAATTTTGCCCTCCCACCAAGCTATTAGCTCAATAAACCAAAGGCGTTTCTCAAAGTTATTCTGCTGCAAAACAACATCCTGTTGATTATTTCTCCCAGCTACTACCTTACCCTTACTTTAAATATGAATAAAGTATTACCTTAAAATAAAAACCGATTTAAGGTACATTTTAATTCCTTTAATGAACTACATTAAAAGCGTTACGTCTTTTTCTTTATAGTTTCACCTTGTAGTCTATTGCAGCTTTTTCCTGTTTCCTTTAATGTAAATGCGCTCAAAAGGCGGGTGTAGTTCAGTGGTAGAATGCCAGCTTCCCAAGCTCGAGATACGGGTTCGATTCCCGTCACCCGCTCCACGCCATATTGTTTTCTCCCTCATTTTTACGCTTAACTTTTGCTTAAAATTTGCTACACTGCTGGCACTGTTTACTATTTATCAACATTTATTATGCAAACCTTGTTTGAGTTTTATCACGACCAAGTGTTTTATCAGCTAAAAGCCAATAACTTTGGTAAAGAGCAGCTATATCGTAATGGCGCATTGGTGTCGCAAGGTCGGGCGTTTTTTAGTACCAGTAATGATCACCGCTTTTTGTGCCCAAAGCATGGGCCAATGCGTTTATACTTTAAAGTCTCGTTAAAAACGGCTGAAGTGAGTTATCGGTTAGAGGCCGGCAGCGCCTTACTTTGTGAGGGCGTTACTGTTGCTATTCCGCCAAAATGGCTGAGTAAGTTAGAACAAAAGCTGTCGCCTGAAGCCGAGCAGACTTCAACTATGGCATCAGCAGCGCCTGACATAAGTCATCATCACCAAGATACGCCATCACATACTCATACTGCGCCTCCCTCTCTATTAAAACAGTGGTTTAAACCGCTATTGGTGCTGGGGGTTATCGCTTTAAAACTGTCGAAAAGCGCGGGTGCTATAAAAGCGGCTTTGGCAGGTACCTCACTCGCCGGTTGGGCTTGGTTATTTAATCTTGAGATTGCTATCGGCTTAATTGCCGCCATTCTAATCCACGAGTATGGCCATGCCTATGCCATGAAGCGCGCTGGTCTTAAAGTTAAAGGTATTTACTTATTGCCTTTTATTGGTGGTGCCGCGGTCAGTGAGCGCGCAACTAGCCGCTGGCAAGATTTTAAAATAGCCATCGCAGGCCCAGCCTTTGGTACAGCCGGTGCTATTGTGGCGTATTGGCTTTGGTTAGAGACCCAGCACTCCGCACTGGCACTATTTGCCGCCATAAGCTTGCTACTAAACCTGTTTAATTTACTACCAATGGTGCCACTAGACGGAGGCCGGGTTATGCAAGCGGCAGCCTTTAGCCGCCAAGGCAAAGCGGCGAAAACAGCGTTGTTGCTGGTAACGGGTAGCCTGACTTTTGCCGCCTGGTATTTTGGTTTTTATTTATTAATGGTGTTTGGCATTTTAGGTACGTTAGATCTGCTCTCTGACAGCGAACAGCGGGATAAAGATATCGCGCCTATGACAGATACCGGTATATTAGTTACCCTGTTAAGCTACATTGGTTTAATGGCCATTTTGCTTTGGTTATCGGTGATTATGGCCGATAGCGGTATTCCCGGTACTAACCTGCCGCTTATTTTTATATCCAGTTAATCGTTTTAGTGCTTGCTGCTAAAGTCCTCGAATGCGAGGACTTTAGCTATTGCCGTTGTTGATGACTAAACCCGTCGAATTCCACGGGTTTAGCTAAAAAACTGGCTGCTTTTCACGTCCATCGTTGTACCCATCGTTTTATTTTAAAAATAATTAAAATATTTTGTCACAGTAAGGCGAGCTGCGACGACTTGTTAAGGTAATCCATACTTAACTAAGGATATCGCCATGCGAAACACCACTCAACACAGCAATAATACCCAACTAGACAATAAAGCAGCTAAAGCAAAACCCAGTTTTTGGACATATTTCGCGATTATTATGACAATTATTGGTGGCTCCATAGCCCCGCAATTAAAAGCTGCTGAGGTTTCAGCCGCGCCTAGTTTTCAGGTAGAGGTAATTGGCGAAGGTAAACCGGTATTACTTATCCCAGGTTTGATGTCAGATAGCCGCATTTGGCAGCACACCGTAAGTAGCTTAAAAAACGATTATCAATTGCACCTGATTAGCCTTGCAGGTTTTGCTGGTACAGCCGCTGTAACGGGGGAGTTTTTACCCCGGGTGCAGCAAGATTTATTAGCTTATATTGAACAGCAAAAGCTGGTTAAACCGGCAGTCATTGGCCATAGCTTAGGGGCTTTTATGGCCTTTGCCTTGGCTAGTAGCGCACCTAAGCAAATTGGTACCGTGGTCGCAGTGGATGGCTTACCCTACATTGCACCTATTTTTAGCCGCAATCCCGCTACACAGGTCACCGATATGCAAGCCCAAGCCGCACAAATTAAGGCCTATTATCAAAATATGACGTCAGAGCAATTAACCGCCGGTGCTAAGCAAGGGGTATTTATTCAGGCAAAATCAGCAGAGCATCAACAACTGGTATTAGAGATGGCCAGCACTTCTGATAGCCGCACGGTTGGCCAGGCAATGTACGAGCTGCTGACTACCGATTTACGGCCAAAAGTAAGCACTATCCAAAGCAAAGTCTGGTTATTAGGTGCCAGTGGTGCGCTACCTGCTGCGCAACAAGCAGCAGCTGAGGCTATTTATCAGCAGCAAATTGCCACTATTGCTAACGCAACCTTACTAATGAATACTAGTAGTCGCCATTTTATGATGCTGGATGAACCAGAGTGGTTTATTGCGCAGCTCCGTTTGGCTTTACAGGAGTAATAGCAGCATGCCGAACGCCAACCTTAGCGCCACACTTACTATGCCCCTTAGCATTGAACAGCAATTGCAGCCCGATGTAACGGCAGCTATTGCCGGCGATATGCAGGCCTTTGACCGCTTGATCCGCCGCTGCCAAAATAGCGTTAGTAGCATTGCCTTAGCCATTGTAAAAGACTTAGATGCCAGCGAAGAGGTGTGCCAGCAAGTATTTATTGCCGCCTGGCAGCAGCTTAGCAGCCTGCAAAATCCGGCCAGCTTTTTACCCTGGGTGCGGCAGATTACCCGTTATCGCGCCTATAGCTATCTGCGTGAACAGCGTGATGCACAGACCGAGCGTGGTACTGACGCTGAAGCCTTGCTAGAGACGTTTGCCAGCGACAGCAGTCCATCAGATGAATTACTGCGCAGCGAGCAGGCCATGCTGATCCGTAATCTACTGGATGAGCTGCCACCGGAAAGCCGGGAAATCGTACTGCTGTTTTACCGTGAAGAACAAAACAGCAATCAGGTCGCTAGTTTATTAGGGGTGACTGAGGCAAATGTACGGAAAAAACTGCAGCGGGTCCGAGAATTGCTAAAAGAGCAGCTATTAGCCAGATACGGCAAGCTGATTTTAAGCACGGCGCCGGGTGTGGGTCTTAGCAGTGCTGTGCTTAGCACCTTACTGTTCGCTAGCCCACCTGCCGCTGCCGCGACCGCAAGTGTCATGGCAGCACAGAGCAGCGGACTGGCAAAATTTGGCTGGTTATTGAGTGGGGCGCTACTTGGCGCGCTCGGCGGCATGCTCGGTGTAGTGCTGGGGATGCGCGGCCCGCTAAAAAATGCGGCCAGTGATAACGAGCGTAGTCGCTTATTGCGTTATCGCAATCAGGCTTTGGTTTGGGTTGGCCTCTCAGGCTTACTGCTGGCTGCAGCATATGAATTTACCAGCGGCGCTATAGCACCAGTACTAGCTTTTAGCATTTTTATACTGGGCTTAGTGTTTTTGCAGTATCAGGTGTGGCAAACAATCAAACCGCGCATATTGGCAAAAGCCACCCAGAATGCAGCGGCAAAACGGCAGTATCGCAATAATTTGTTCTGGTGTTGGTTTGGCATGCTCGGTGGTGCGAGTGCCGGCTTTACTGGCTTGATTGCTGGCCTGATCAAAAACGGCCGCTGGTTTTTTGGCTAGGCTTCGCACCTAGCTATTTCTCGCTTGGCTTTTTTGATTTGCTACACCTTCTTCAATGTGCAGCTAACCACGCGAACCCTCTGCAAAAGCTTGTTTTATACATTATTTTTAAAGCAAGCTGCTCACCACCCACCAATTAAGTGAATTTATTTCATGGATTAATGAGAAAACATCATTTTTATTCATCAAAATATCGACGTATAACTACACCATAGAAATACAGACGTCCAGACACCCCATCTTGTTTCAGTAAAGTAGCTTTCTAGACAAGGAATGGTTTGTCGCTTGCACCAAGTCAAAACAGGTTATTGCGACTGCAAGATGGTAATCAAATAGCAATTAGGAATCTTGATGATGCAAAATAATGACTTCACTTTTACTATTAAACGACTTCGTTTCGACGAACATTATCAGCCTGCGGATAGCACTCGCCTAACCACCAATTTTGCTAATCTGGCCCGCGGTGAGCGACGTCAGCAGAATTTGCGCAATGCTTTAACGATGATTAACAACCGATTTAACGCCTTAGCGAATTGGGATAATCCGAAAGGCGATCGCTATAGCGTTGAGCTGGATATTGTTTCGGTCGATCTGACACTTGCAGGAAGCAGTAACAGCTTTCCTTCTATTGAAGTACTTCAGACCCATATTGTCGATAACACCACCGGACAACGCATTGAAGGCATTGTTGGCAATAACTTTTCGTCCTATGTGCGGGATTACGATTTTAGCGTCTTGCTGCTGGAATATAACAAACAGCAAGCGCGCTTTAGCATCCCAGATAACTTTGGCGAGCTGCATGGCAAATTGTTTCAATCCTTCGTGCATTCAGCTACCTACCAAGCAAACTTTAAAAAACCACCGGTAATTTGTTTAAGTGTGTCTGATAACAAGATTTATTACCGCACCGAAAATCGCCATCCGGTGCTCGGGGTGGAATACCAACCGAACGAAGCCTCGCTCACCGAGCAATATTTTAAAAAGATGGGTCTGGCGGTGCGCTACTTTATGCCAGCCAACAGCACTGCTCCTTTGGCCTTTTACTTTTTTGGCGATCTGCTAAACGACTATAACAATCTGGAGCTGATTAGCACCATCAGTACCATGGAAACCTTTCAGAAGATTTACCGGCCAGAAATTTACAATGCCAATGCGGCGGCTGGTCAGTGCTATCAACCGAATTTACACAATGCTGACCATTCCGTGACGCAAATTGTTTATGACCGAGAAGAGCGCAGCAGGCTAGCCAAAGCCCAAGGTAAATTTGCGGAAGAGCATTTTATTAAGCCCTATCAGGCCGTGTTAGCACAGTGGTCGGCTAAGGTTGCACAGTCAGCCTAAGTTTTTAATTTTTTCTAATAGCCCGGATAACTGAATTTATGAAACAGACTTTATTACCTACCTCTACTGCGGGCAGCCTACCCAAACCCGCTTGGCTGGCTGAGCCAGAAACTCTGTGGTCTGCCTGGAAATTGCAGGGCGAAGTCCTCAGCAGCGGCAAGCAAGACGCATTAAGCTTGGCCTTACAGCAACAACAGCAAGCAGGTATTGATATTGTGAGCGATGGCGAACAAAGCCGCCAACACTTTGTTACTACCTTTATTGAGCATTTAAATGGCGTCGATTTTATCAATCGGCAAACGGTCAGAATTCGTAACCGCTATGATGCCAGCGTGCCGACAGTAATAGGCCCGGTGTCGCGGCAAAAACCGGTATTTGTCGAAGATGCCAAATTTTTGCGCCAGCAAACCAAGCAACCGATTAAATGGGCCCTGCCCGGCCCGATGACCATGATCGATACCCTTTGCGATAAGTATTATCACAGCCGAGAAAAACTGGCCTGGGAATTTGCCATTATCCTCAACCAGGAAGCAAAAGAATTAGAAGCTGCGGGTGTAGATATTATTCAGTTTGATGAGCCGGCTTTTAATGTGTTTTTCGATGAGGTGAATGACTGGGGCATTAAGTGCTTAGAACGCGCTATTGAAGGCTTAAAGTGCGAAACCGCAGTACATATTTGCTATGGCTATGGCATTAAAGCCAATACCGAGTGGAAAAAAACCTTAGGCAGCGAGTGGCGGCAATACGAAGCCATTTTCCCAAAACTGCAGCAATCGAATATCGATATTATCTCGTTGGAATGCCATAACTCGCATGTGCCGCTTGAGCTGCTAGCGCTGATCCGCGGTAAAAAAGTGATGGTGGGCGCTATTGATGTGGCAACCAATACCATTGAAACGCCAGAAGAAGTGGCAGCAACCCTTAGAAAAGCGCTGCAATATGTGGATGCGGATAAGCTGTATCCTTGTACTAATTGCGGTATGGCGCCACTGCCTCGCGCTATTGCTACAGGCAAGCTGAATGCCTTGGCTGCAGGTGCCGCGATAGTGCGAAATGAGTTAGAGGGCAAAAACTAAAGGCATTGTCTTACAATATACACCGAGCTGCGACCCTACCTATAAAAAGCTATAGAGAAACATTTACCACGAGATTAGAAAAAGCTTGTTGGGGCAAAAAAACGCCGACATAGAGTCGGCGTTGTTAGATAACGGTAAAAAGCGCAGTTACTTGTACTGCACGTCGATAATTTCAAACTCTACCACACCCTTCGGCGTCGTAATGTTTGCTACATCATCAGCTTCTTTGCCAATTAAGCCACGCGCTATCGGTGAGTTAACGGATATCAGGTTATTTTTAATATCGGCTTCATCATCACCCACGATGCGGTAAGTCACTTCTTCTTCTGTTTCCAGATTAAGAATAGTCACCGTAGCACCGAAAATCACTTTACCGTTATTCGATAGTTTAGTGATATCGATAATCTGGGCATTCGATAATTTACCTTCAATATCCTGAATACGCCCTTCAATAAAACCTTGCTGCTCGCGGGCAGCATGGTATTCGGCGTTTTCTTTTAAGTCACCGTGCGCACGCGCTTCTGCGATGGCTTGGATCACCGCTGGGCGT
>CAZNXI010000135.1:0-8492 GCA_964577005.1 uncultured Rheinheimera sp. | reverse complement strand
ACCGCGATGACGTAATAATTTAGATAACTGCAGCGCCTGCTGGCGCAATGCTTTAACATCTTGTTTGATGTCAAGCACCCCAAATATCGAACACATGATAACCTCTGAATTTAGTAATTAAGTATAATGTTTGGCAGTATGTACGTCTAAACGCACTGCTTGACTGTGCCATGCCAGTAATAAAATGCAAGCGCTTTTTGGTAAAAAATAAACAAAAAATCGGTTTTAAAGGAAAGAAACAACACTAATGGTTAAAAATGCATCAAAGTCACGCTTTATCGCTCCAGCACAATGGTCTGCTGAACTGCTTAGCAAGAATGCTATCTTTAATGATGTAAGTCAGCTATTTGCGTTAAGCGCTTGCGAATGCTGGCCTGACCTAGCGTTACTTAATAGCTGGCGCCAAGCTAAAGATTATCAATTTGTTGAAAATGCCGTGTTAGAGGCCGATGGCCGTTATTATGAACACTTTATCTATGTAACTCAGCAAATCCCCACCCGTGCCGAGAACTGGCATGACTTTTTTGGTGCCTTGATTTGGTGTCTATTTCCTAAAAGCAAAGCCTTACTTAACCAACTGCATATGGCGGAAATGGCTGAGCATGGTCAACAGCAACGCAGTAAGCTGCGTAATAAACTGACGTTATTGGATGAGTGCGGGGTGCTGGTTTGCCTAGAGCCAGAGCAGCTCGCACACGCTGAATTATTGCGCCAGCACCAATGGCAGCAGAGTTTTGTAACAAAGCGCAGTGACTGGTGGCAAGGCGTGCGGCCAGTGATTTTTGGCCATGCGATTTATGAAATGGCGACTTTGCCTTTTATGGGTTTAACCGCAAAAACGTGGTTTATGCCAGTTCCTGCTGGTTTTAGCCGCTGGTCCTTAACAGATACTTACACTTTTTTAGATGAAAAATTGGCTCAACAAATTGCTAACACTAGCTTACTGCTTGATAATCAGCAGCTAACACCTTTGCCACTGCTTGGTATTCCGTACTGGTGTGCCGCCAATAGTGAGCAAACGTTTTATACCAACACGGAGTATTTTCGGCCAAAAAGCGTGGTACAACAGGGCAATTAATGCAGGATAGCCAGATGATAGAAATTAAAAACTTACAAAAAGCCTTTTCTCTAACTAAAAGCAATAAGTTATCTGATACTGAAAAACAGGACGTTCGTTACAGCAATAAACAGTTTTTATCAGTGCGGGATGTCAGTTTTCATTGCGGTCAGGGTGAAGTACTCGGGTTACTTGGTCCTAACGGCGCGGGTAAAACCACGACGTTACGCATGCTATCAACGGCACTAAAGCCAGATGATGGCTCAGTGTTAATTAACGGCGTAAATGTGTTAAAAGAGCCGGTAAAGGCCCGCAAACAGATTGGCTTTTTATCAGCTGATACGGGGTTGTACGGCAAGCTAACGGCTTATGAAAACATTGCCTATTTCGGTCGTTTACATGGCATGAAAGAGGCTGCCTTAAAACAGCGAATTGATGAGCTGTTTACCATGTTAAATATGCATGATTTTGCTAATCGGCGCGCCGATAATATGTCGACGGGGATGAAGCAAAAAACCGCTATTGCCAGAGCGGTAGTACATTCACCTAAAGTGGTGATCCTAGATGAACCGACCACTGGGCTGGATATTATGACCGTGCAAACGGTACTGGATTTTATTAAAGGCTTAAAAGCAGCGGGTACGCCGGTTATTTTTTCAACTCATCATTTAGATGAGGTGGCGAGCCTTTGCGATCGCGTTGTGGTGATTGATAAGGGCATTAGCGCTTTTTCTGGCAGTGTGGCTGAGTTTAGTGCGCTATCCGCTGACGGCGATCTTCGTGACGCCTTTTTGGCTGTGTTACAGCAACAACCTACAGAGCAAGGAGCCGTCTAATGTGGCAGGTGTATTTAAAAGAATTAACTGAGTTAATGCGCGATCGTAAAACGCTGATTTTTGTGATTTTACTGCCTATTTTTATCTTCCCAGTTATTTTCGGCATTATGGGCTTAGTGCTGTCCTCAACCACCAGCAAAGCCATGCAGGAGCAACATAAGTACGTTATCGTCAATGGCCAACATGCTCCTGAATTTGCAGAAGCGCTGTTTTACCATAAAAACTTTAAGAAAGTAGAGACTGAACTGACCGAGCCAGCTGAACTCATTGCCGCTATTCGAGCCGGAGAGTTTGCCGTGGCCGTGGTGATTCCAGCTGATTTTAAAGATAAACAAGCTGCGGTAGAGCAAAGTCAGTGGCAGCTTATTTATAATCAGTCCAGCCAATTAGATTTTATGTCGCGTTATTTTAATGAGTTGCTAGAGAATTATACTGGCCAGTTACAGCGACAATCGCTTAGCGCCTTAGGCGTTGATCCGGTTAAATTAACGGCTATTTTAAAACCCGTATCTGTCGAAAAGGTTGATACCGCAGCGAAAAGGGAAAATCTGGGGGAAAAATTCGGTGCTTTAATTGCCTATATTTTAATTCCGTTATGTTTACTGGGTGCATCGTACCCCGCAATTGATATGGGGGCAGGGGAGAAAGAACGCGGCACTTTAGAGACGCTATTAATTTGTCCGGTGAGCCGCTCGGCTATTGTGCTCGGGAAATTTTTAACGGTGCTCAGTACCGGTTTGGCTGGGGCATTAATAACCGTTGCCAGTTTTGGTATCTGGGGCGCGGTAATAGGCTCTTTTGCCGGCTTTGCTGTGGTACAAGAAGCGATGGGCGCAATTTCTGCTCCTGAGCTTTTAATGATTTTCCTGATGATAGTGCCCACTTCAGCGATTTTTGCCTCGTTATTACTGGCAATATCCATTTACGCCAAGACCTTTAAAGAAGCGCAAAACTATATGAGCCCGCTGACCATTTTAATGTTTGTGCCATTAGCGGCAGCCATGATGCCAGGCGTAGAATTGACCACTAAGACAGCATTAATTCCGGTAATGAATGTAGCACTGGCGATTAAAGAGCTGATTAAAGGGACGGCCGATGGCGGTATGATCGCGTTGATTTTTGGGGCAACGGTTGCCCTTGCTGCAGCGTTAATTGCTTTTTGTGTGCATTGGTTCCAACAGGAAAAAGTGCTGTTTCGATAATTTTTGAATAGGTTATCAAAAAGCTATTGATAACGATTCGCAATAATATTATTATGGCGCAGTTTTCTGAAAAGGGGCTGTGCCATGTTTGTGTGTATTTGCAAAGCGATATCTGACAAAGCGATTAAGCAAGCTATTGCCGAGGGCGTTGACTCTATGCGTGAGTTAAAGGCACAGCTAGGTGTGGGCAGTCAATGCGGTAAATGTGTGTGCCAAGCCACGCAAATTCTACATAACGAATTGGTAAAACAGCATCAGTTGATTGATCAGTTAGCTAAACCTGCAGCCTAGATAGTGAAAGCTGTGTAAAGCTTAGATTTGTGAAATATGCAATATTTTTGCATTTTCATTCAACATAAAACCCGCCATAATATCCGCTATCTTTATTTAGTTCTGCAGCAGCAAAGCAAGCGCTTATTTAGCGTTACTTGGTTGCATAACTAAGGCTAAATAACATTCATTCCTAAGATGCTTACTGTTGCTACGATACCTATACAATATGAAGCATAAAAACTAATACAAGCATAACCATTGCAAGGGGCAGTTATGGATCAGATTAAGCAAGTGGCTATTGTTGGTGGCGTGCACGGCAATGAGTTTTCGGGTATCTATTTGGTGCGCCAGTATTTGGCTGCTCCTGAGCAGGTGAGTCGCCAAAGCTTTGCAACCGAAGCGGTATGGGCTAATCCAGAGGCGCACTATGCTAATAAGCGTTACCTGCATAGTGATTTAAACCGCCAGTTTAAAAATGTGGATTTAGCGGATCCAAACTTAAGCAATTACGAGCAGAGTCGCGCCAAGGTGCTCAATGCCCAGCTTGGCCCTAAGGGCAATGCCCGTACCGATTTACTGATTGATTTACACAATACGACTAGCAATATGGGGGCTTGCTTGATTTTGACGCAAGCGGGGCCTTTTTATAATCAGCTGGCAGCTTATGTAAAAATGAAGATGCCAGAAGCCATTATCTCGCGTGATGAAGATCATTTTGCCGCAGAAAATCATGCGTTAATGTGTACTTTAGGGCGCTATGGCGTGCTGGTGGAAGTGGGGCCACAGCCACAATCGGTGCTACGGCAAGACGTGCTAGAGTTAATGCATACCATGACGCAGCATATTTTGGATTTTGTGGAGCTATACAATACTCATAGCTTGCCGGCACTACCAAAACAAACCGAAGCCTTCCGTTACTTGCATAGTATTAAGCTACCGATGAATGAACAAGGTGAGCGGATAGGGATGGTACATAAAAATGTGCAGGATAGGGATTATCAGCCAATTTATCCTGGCGATCCGATCTTTACCTTATTTGATGGTACAGAAATTCCTTACGATGGTGATAGCGTGGTTTACCCTACGTTTATTAACGAAGCCGCCTATTATGATAATAATCTGGCTATGTCGTTAAATGAAAAGGTCGTGATTACGCTTGAAGATTAAGCCTAGGCTGACAGCGTTAATGGCTCAGCCCTGCAAAGCTAGGTTAAAGATGTTTTAAGCCACTTGGGCTGTTTTCGCTTTGGAATCACCAAAGTGTCAAACAGCCATGTGGTCTAAAGCGCTTGGATTTTCAGCTAAAATCTGTATCTTGATGTTAGCTAGGTAGCAAGCGCACTGCTGTTATAAGCAGGGCTTAGAGCGTAGTGTAGTTTGCTTTTTTCTGGATAAGTTCAATAGCATAATTATCCGGATCCCGCACAAAGGCGATTTCAGTAGTACCGCCTTTGACCGGGCCAGGTTCACGGCTAATCACCCCGCCTTTGGCACGAATTTTATCGCACGCCTCGTAAACATTGTCTACTTCCAGCGCAATATGGCCAAAGGCGTTACCCAAGTCATAGCTGTCGGTATCCCAGTTATACGTCAGCTCCAGCACCGCTTGGCTAGTTTCGTCGCCATAGCCGACAAAAGCCAGCGTGTATTTGTACTCGGTATTTTCTGATTGACGCAGTAATTTCATCCCCAGTACCTCGGTATAAAAGGCGATAGATTTTTCTAAATTACCTACGCGTAGCATGGTGTGTAAAATGCGCATATTCGCTCCTATTCGGTTTTTTCTTTGAACTCACAAAGATCTTCAATAATACAGCTGCCGCAGCGCGGTTTGCGCGCAATACAGGTATAGCGGCCGTGCAGGATCAGCCAATGGTGCACATCCAGTTTAAACTCAGCAGGTACTACCTTTAGTAGTTTCTGCTCTACCTCATCCACATTTTTGCCTGCTGCTAATTTAGTGCGATTTGAAACCCGAAAAATATGGGTATCCACGGCTATAGTGGGCCATTTAAAGGCGGTATTAAGTACCACATTGGCGGTTTTTCGGCCCACACCGGGCAGAGCTTCTAACGCTTCACGATTTTCTGGCACTTCGCCGCCATGCTGCTCTACCAAGATACGGCAGGTTTTGATCACGTTTTCAGCTTTAGTATTAAATAAACCGATGGTTTTAACGTAGTCTTTTACACCTGCCACACCCAAGTCCAACATGGCTTGCGGTGTTCGCGCAACGGGAAATAATTTACGGGTGGCTTTATTGACCCCGACATCGGTCGCTTGGGCTGATAATAACACGGCAATCAGTAACTCAAACGGTGAGCTATATTCCAGCTCTGTGGTCGGGTTAGGGTTAGCCGCGCGTAAACGGCTCAGGATGTCGATACGCTTTTGCTTATTCATTATGGTATGCCAATTATTGTGTTGCGCCTGTTACTCTTGCCCGGGTAATAGAGCCTTTAGCTACGGCGTGCTTTCTGGCTTGCCGTTGGTCAATGCTATTTTTTAAGGCAATTAACAAGCCCATGCCGATGAAGGCGCCAGGAGGTAACATCGCTAATAAAAAGTGGTTATCACTATGAAATACCTCTATTCGCAAAGCACCAGCCCAGCTTCCTAACAGTAAATCTGCGCCATCAAACAGGGTACCTTGCCCCAATATCTCACGCATTGCTCCCAAGGTAATCAGCACCATTAGAAACCCCAACCCCATCATCAAGGCGTCAATCGCAGAGGGAAACACGGGATTTTTTGAGGCGAATGCTTCCGCCCGACCAATAATGGCACAATTAGTCACAATCAAGGGTAAGAAAATCCCCAAAGACTGATAAAGGCCAAAGGTAAAAGCATTCATCAATAACTGCACCACAGTAACAAAGGTCGCGATAATCATCACGAAGATGGGAATGCGGATCTCATTCGGGACATGTAAACGTACCAGTGATACAACAATGTTCGAGCCCATCAGCACCAGTAATGTGGCAAGGCCCAGACCGATCGCATTGGTTAAGGTATTAGTAACGGCCAATAAAGGGCATAATCCAAGTAATTGGACTAAACCAGGGTTATTTTTCCATAACCCCTGCAGGGTAAGCTCTTTGAAAGTACTCATGATTGCACCTCACAATTGGGTGTTGCCGTCGCTAAGCCGGGTGATTCTTGAACATAACGCGCTGCTCTATAGATCGCATTAACTACGGCTCTTGGTGTGATGGTAGCGCCGGTAAATTGATCAAAGTCACCGCCATCTTTTTTGACTGCCCAACGCTGTTCATCTGCTGCCGTGGCTGATTTTTGCGTAAAGCTGTAAATCCAATTGCTGCGACGACTTTCAATTTTATCACCTAGCCCTGGGGTTTCTTGATGGCTGATGACGCGGCTACCTAAAACGATGCCGGCTGGACTGACTGCCACCAATAAATCGATATTACCGCTATAACCATCTGGCGCAGTCACCTCTAACAAATAGGCTTTTAGTACATCTTCTTTACGCCAGCGATAGACTTTTTGCGCTGTTTTACCCAGCTGCTCTGGCGCATCTACTAGCGTGCAGTCGGCAAGTAAGGCTCTGCTATCAGCCGCTTCAGGTAAAACTTCTTGCAAAATAGCCAGTTGGCTTAGCAAGCGTTGTTCAGCTATTTTAGGTTTAGTAAATTGATCTAAACTGCCTAAAATCGCGACACAGATAATGGCTACTAACGCGAGTGATAGGGCATTTTTACTAATTGGACGAAGCATTAATCGTGCCCTCTGGGTTTATGACCATAAGTGCGTGGACGGGTATAATAATCAATCAGCGGTACGCACATATTGGCTAATAACACGGCAAAAGCGAAGGCGTCAGGATAACCGCCAAAGCTACGAATGATGTAAACCAAAATCCCTATCATTGCACCATAGTAAAGGCGGCCTTTATCTGTGGTAGAAGCCGATACCGGATCGGTAGCAATAAAAAATGCGGCTAACATAGTTGCACCGCTGAATAAGTGAAGTAACGGGCTGGGATTGGCGTCTGCAGCGGCTAACCAGCCTAAGGCGCTTAATAAAAATAAACTGCTTATCACGGCAACAGGGATCCGCCAACTGATCACTTTTTGTTGTATGAGGAAAAGCCCGCCGGCGAGATAGGCAAGATTCACCCAAAACCAACCCACATTAATAAATCCTTGAAAAATCGGCTTGGTGTAACTCTCTGAAAGCGTTAACCCTTGCGCTAAATCCGTGCGATATGTATCAAGCGGTGTTGCCAGCGTCGTACCATCAATACCTTGTTGTAGTTGTGATAGGCTAAAACCTCCGCAGCTATATTGGGTAAAAACCGCGCAGATAGCATCCACCGGGCTTAAGGTGACCGCTTGCAAGGGTAGGGGGGGCAACCATTGGGTCATTTGCACGGGGAAAGAAATCAGTAATAGCACATAAGCTGCCATAGCCGGGTTGAACAGATTATTACCAAGCCCGCCATAGAGCTGTTTGACGAAGATAATGGCAAAAGCAGTACCGATGACAATCAGCCACCATGGTGCATAAGGTGGAATAGAAATTGCCAAAAGTACGGCTGTCACCAAAGCACTATGGTCGGTCAATCTGGGTAAAATGGGTTTTTTACGAAGCCAAAGAATAAGCGCCTCACTCAACCAGGCGGTGATGATAGCGAGTAGCAGCTGGACTAACACACCATAACCAAAAAATACAGCTTGTAAGGCAATACCCGGTATGCTGGCATAAGCCACCAGTTTCATCAAATTAGCCGTGCTTCTGCGGCTGTGATGATGCGGTGAACTGGCAATCTTAAAACTCATCATTAAAACTCATCATTTTTCATCTTCCGGTTTTGCGGCTTTACGCGCTTTAGCACGCGCAATGGCAGCGGCTACAGCGGCTTGGCGAGGATCAGTGGGTGCTGCGACACTTTCTGCTGCTTCGGTTGGCGCAGTAGCTAAGGTTGTAGCAACTGCTGGCTCTGACTCGGCCGTCTGTAATTTTTTGGCTTTAGCACGCGCAATAGCCGCCGCTACAGCGGCTTGGCGTGGGTCAGTGGGGGCAGCGATATTTTCTGCTGCTTCGGCTGGCGCAGTAGCTAAGGTTGTAGCAACTGCTGGCTCTGACTCGGCCGTCTGTAAT
>CAZNXI010000134.1:0-8518 GCA_964577005.1 uncultured Rheinheimera sp. | reverse complement strand
CCAGCCACTATCGAATGGGAATAGTTTTGGCGTTGTCTTTGTCACTGTAGCGGCATTGTCTTCGCCGCTCACCCCGGTCACATACTATTTGTATGCTCCCGGGGCTGAGCGACTCGACGGCTTTGCTACAGCGACAAATCCTTAGCCAAAACCCGAGTGATAATAAGGTGTTGTCTTCGCCGCTCACCTTGGTCATATACTAGTTGTATTTGACCTTATTTTTCCAGCCAGTTTACGACTCTCAAGCCTGCCACGCGTGCAAACTCGCGGGTATTGTTGGTAACTAATGTCAAACCTTCGCTTCTGGCGTGGCCTGCTATATGCAAGTCATTAACGCCTATTGGTGTGCCGGCTTTTTCTAGTTCAGCGCGAATATCACCATAGTGTTGTGCTGCTTTTTCGCTGTAGGGTAATACCCTTAATCTGGAGCAAAAATCTTCTACTGCTTGCCGGTTTTGTTCTGGCTTTGCGCTTTTTTCGACACCATGGCACAGCTCAGCATAAGTAATACTGCTAATACAGAGCAAACCTGCATACTGGTTAAAGGTTTCTAGCACTTCCAAGGGGCGACGTTTAATGACGTAAATACAGATATTGGTATCGAGCAGGTATTTCAGCATTAAAAAGCTTCTCGCTCTGCTTGCTCTTGTGTTGCGCGCTCAGGCATAAAATCTTCTGTCACGGCAGGCCCTTGTAAGAAAAAAGAATCCCAGCTATGGCTAACAGGCGTAAGGATGCGATCTTTTCCTACAACGCGCACTGTGACTTTTTTTACATCGTCTGGAAAGCGCGCATCAACCGGCAAGCGTACCGCTTGCGTATTGTTATTTTTAAAAACAGTACCTGTATCCATAATACGCTCCTAAAATTTACGAGTATAATAATTATAAACCCTAATAGTAGATACTCAAGGTATCTACCAATAATGGCGTTCGATAATCCTAAATACCTTTTATGGACAACCTGTTTCAATGAGCAATAAACCCACATTAATCTTGCTAAAACACTGCCCTGAACATATTCCAGAAATTGCCAAGTGGCACTATCAGGAATGGGGAGCGCTCTTTCCAGAGAAAAGTGAGGCGGATTTTGCCAGCGATTTAGCGGCTACTTTAAACGAAGCTAAGTTGCCACTAAGCTGGGTGCTGCTGTTAGAGCAGCAAGTGGTAGGAACGGCTTCGATTTTATTGCAAGATATGCAAACCAACCGCGATTTATCGCCCTGGCTGGCGAATATCTATTTGGCTCCCGAGGCGCGCGGTAAAGGTTTAGGTAAATGGTTGGTACAACAAGTCATGCAGCAAGCGCAACAGCTTGGTGTAACCAAGCTGTATTTGTTTACCGAAGATAAACCGGAGTTTTACCAGCAACTCGGTTGGCAGCCGTTAAAGCAGGAGCTGTACGAAGGCAAGCTGGTCACCGTTATGTATTGGCAGGCAAAATGCAGCAATAGTATAGGGCGAGAATGATGCTAATAAAAAAGCCGCAGTACAGATTGCGGCTTTTTGCGATGTGAAGTGCGATGTAACTCAGTGCTTATTTCTTGGCTTTTTTCGCTAGCTTTTTCGCGGCTAACTTACCTGGCTTTTTCACCTTTTTAGTCACTTTAGCTTCTTTATTTTTCGGACGTAAGCCTTCAATCACTCGGCGTTTTAAAGGTTGCTCGGTATAGCGCTCAATTTTGCCAACCACGGCCATATCGTGTGCTTCGACTAATGAAATAGCCGTGCCTTTTTTACCGGCGCGACCAGTTCGACCAATACGGTGTACATACACATCAGCAGTACGCGGCATATCATAGTTAATGACATGACTGATATCGTCGATATCTAAACCACGCGCCGCGACATCGGTCGCGACTAAAATGCGTACCTGATTATTGGTAAAGCGGGCTAACGCCAGCAAGCGTTTATCTTGCGGCATCTCACCTTGCAGCCAGCAACTGCGGATGCCAGCGGTTTCTAGTTGACCGGTCAGGGTCGCTAAACGCTCGCGGGTTTTCACAAACACTATCGCTTTGGTCACTTCAGGTTGCTGTAATAAATGCACTAAGAGCGCCAGTTTATGGTTAGCATCGTCTGCCAGATGGCACCATTGAATAATTTTGGCTTTTTCTTTGCGCGAAGGTTGGGCTTCTACCCGCTCAGGCTCTTTAAGCACATTGGCCGCAAAGCGTTCCAGCGAGGCGCCTTCCAAGGTAGCTGAAAGTAACAAGGTCTGACGACGGCGTTTCGCTTCCAACACAATGCGATTCATCTCGCCCACAAAGCCCATATCCAACATACGATCGGCTTCATCTAAGATGAGCAATTCGACTTCGTCAGCTTGAAAACTTTCTTCATCCAAATATTCAATTAAGCGCCCAGGCGTGGCGACTAAGATATCGTTATTTTTCTCTAACGTATCTTTATGGCTACCATAGTTAATACCGCCAGTAATTAGGCCGACATTTAAGGTCGTAAACTGACTAAACTGTTTAAACTCGTCATAAACCTGATAGGCGAGCTCGCGAGTAGGGGTCATGATCAGTACCCGAGCAAAGCCGGGATCGCGGCGGGGGAAATCCAGCAAATACTGGATAGCCGGTAACACAAACGCCAGTGTTTTACCGGTGCCGGTTGGCGCACTGGCCAGCAAGTCACGACCTTCCAGTGCTATGGGGATCGCCAATTGTTGGATCTGGGTTGGCTGATCAAAACCCGCCACTTCCAGTGCTCGGTTTAGGGCGTCATCCAGTTGAAACTCGGTAAAAGACATGGGTGTTACCTCAAGTTAAGCGTTTACCTTATGACTTTGCGCCTGACTGCGGTTAAACTGGCAGCGGAGGGCTTATGTCAGAAGGTTTTCAATGTAAACAATTCTATATTGCGCATCAGCATTGTGCGATGAAAGTCGGCACTGATGCACTGTTATTGGGAGCTTGGGCTCAGCTTCCCGCTCATGGCGCTATTTTAGATATAGGCGCTGGTAGCGGCATTATTAGTTTAATGCTGGCGCAGCGTAGTCAGGGCACTTTAGCGATTAGTGCGGTAGAGCTCGATGACGCCGCAGCAATGCAAGCAACGGACAATGTCCGGCACAGCCCCTGGCCAACGGCCATTACTGTGATAAAGGGTGATATTCTAACCTATCAGGACGCTCAGCGTTATGCTTTAATTGTCTCTAACCCACCTTTTTTTCAGGCTGCCTTACCAAGCCAAGATCCTAAGCGGCAGCAGGCACGTCATACCGATAGCTTGCCTTTTCACGCATTGTTAGATAAAGCGGCCAGTTTATTGACCGCAGATGGCGTCTTTAGTTTGATCTTGCCCGCCGTGAGTCAGGCGGCGTTTTCCAAAGCCGCCATCGCCAGTGGTTGGTCTTGTCAGCGGCTGTGCGCTGTGCAAAGTAAAGCAGAAAAACCAGTTAGCCGCTATTTGCAGAGCTGGTCACTAGCGTGTGAGAACGAGCAAACAGAGATGGCATTGCAACAGGCCGACAGCTTGTTAATACATGATACTAATGGTCATTACTCAGAGCAGTACCGCACACTATTAAAAGACTTTTATTTAAAATTTTAGTAAAAATAGTCAGCGTTAACCTTAGCTCTCCTTAACTCGGTGTTAATCAAGCGTGCAACTTACTGGTGAGCAGTACCACTCAGGAGTTATTCAGCAGAGTCCTCAAGCAATATGCTAATTTCGCCAAGAATTTGCTCAACCCACTGCGCTAGCCGTTCATCGGTTTGCTCATATTGGTTTTCATCGTCTAGTGCTAGGCCATAAAACCACTCGCCATCGGGTGTAACGGCTTTGGACGCAATAAAGTCATAGCCTTGATTCGGCCAAAAACCGACGCGCTTGATATTTTGCTCGGCTAATTCATGGTGCAGCATACCTAAGGCGTCTTGGAACCACTCGGCATAACCAATTTGATCGCCCATGCCATACAGGGCCACTATTTTACCGGTAAGATCGACTTGGTTGATCTCGGGCCAGTGCGCTTCCCAATCTTCCTGAATTTCACCAAAGTCCCAGGTGGATAGGCCTAAAATCAGGATATCGTAGTCAGCCATTGCTGAGAGTGGGGTGTCTTTTAAATTATGCAAAGCGACCAGTTCAGGGCCAATTAGCGCCTGAATTTTTTCTGCCACCATTTCGGTATAGCAGGTGGTAGAGCCGTAAAATAAGCCAATTTTCATTAAGTACTGCACCTAGAATAGCGTAGCGCTATTTTATACCCAAACTAGGGGAAGATGCGAGCTTAGTGGATAGCGGCGCTTTCGCTATGTTGCTGAATGGGGGCCGTGCTGACGGCGAAGCAAGCGTTCAAAACCTGTCCCTTCTGACGTAATTCCGTTATGATACGGCTCTGTGTATTTGAAAAGTCTGCTATGCGTACTACGGCTACAATCGAACTCTCCGCCAACACCGTGGGGGTTATTCAACAGTTTCTGGATCAGCTGTATTTAGAGCAAGATGCCAGCCCTCATACCTTAAGTGCTTATGGTACCGATCTGAAGCATTTCGCGCGTTATATGCAACTAAGGCAACAATCGCTATTTATGGTAGAGGCAAATGATATTAACGCTTATTTGGCCGAACGGGTGGATCAGGGCTTTAACCCACGTAGTACGTCCCGTTTACTCAGTAGTTTGCGGCGTTTTTATCGCTATTGGCATCAGCAAGCTGCCATAAGTGCTAACCCTGTTGAGCATTTACTTAACCCCAAAATTGGCAGTAGCCTGCCAAAAACCTTATCAGAAGCCGATGTTGATGCCTTACTCGCAGCGCCGGACTTAACGGATACCATTCAGTTTCGTGATAAAGCCATGCTAGAACTGCTGTATGCCACGGGTCTGCGAGTGACAGAGTTAGTCAGCTTAAGCATGCAGCAACTCTATATTAATCAGGGCGTAGTGCGCGTGCTGGGTAAGGGCCGCAAAGAGCGCTTAGTGCCGATGGGGGAAGAGGCACAATATTGGTTAAGTCGTTATCTGCAAGAGATTCGGCCTATGCTGTTAGGTACAGCGCAAGATGTGGTGTTTCCCAGTAATCGCCAGCAAGCGATGACGCGGCAAACCTTCTGGCATCGTATTAAATTTTATGCCAAAGTAGCGGGCATTCAGGCAACCTTGTCACCACATACGGTACGGCATGCCTTTGCTACGCATTTACTTAATCATGGTGCAGATCTTCGTGTTGTGCAATTGTTATTAGGGCATAGTGACTTATCTACGACCCAAATTTACACCCATGTTGCTCAAGCACGTTTAAAACAGTTACACCAACAACATCATCCGCGAGGTTAGCGTGGAGACAGGAAATCGTATGAAATTTGCTTTAAAAACCCTGAGCGCTTTTTTACTTAGCGCAAGTTTACCGCTAGTCGCCGCTGCCAATGAGCAAAAAATTAATGACGCCATGGCTCAAGTTGGCTTAACCGTGCAGCAGATCAGTCCCTCGCCAATGGCGGGTGTCTCGCAAGTGGTCACCGATCGTGGCTTGTTTTTTATGTCGGCCGATGGCCGTTATTTAATTGCCGGTAATATTCTGGATTTAGAAAGCTGGCAAGAAGTGCGTGGCCAGCAAGTCCCTGCCAATTTAAAAGATCAGGTGATGGCGCCCATTATTGTCGAAAAACTCGCGCAACAAAAAAATAGCGTTATTGAGTACAAAGCGCCAAACGAAAAGTATGTGGTGCATGTGTTTACCGATCCAAGTTGTGGGTACTGTCGCAAACTGCATTCTGAAATAAAAGACTATTTAGCGGCTGGCATTACCGTACGTTATTTGGCTTATCCGCGAGCTGGCGTCGCTTCAGAAACCGGCCTGCAAATGCAACATATTTGGTGTGCGAAAAATCAGCGTAATGCCATGGATAACGCTAAAGATGTTAAAAAAGTTGATAAAGCCATGTGCCAAAACCCGGTGGCTAGCCATTATGAGTTAGGCCAGTTTTTTGGTGTTTCAGGTACGCCAGCCGTGATTTTGCCTGATGGCCAGCTGATACCCGGTTATATGCCAGTGGCGGCGATGATTGAGCAGTTAGGTGCTAAATAAGGAGTAAATGCGTTGTTGGTAAAACAGATTAGTCGCAGATCTATTCCTGAGTCAGTATCGGAGTTAGATCCTGCGTTGCACCCTATTTTACGTCGTTTGTATCTTAGTCGGGGTGTGCGCAGTAGCGACGAGCTGCAACGCACGGCAGCGGCACTGTTACCCTTTCATCAATTAAAGGGCATCACCGCGGCGGCGGAACTATTGGTTACCGCATTACACCAGCAGCAACGTATCGTGATTGTCGGCGACTTTGATGCTGATGGCGCCACCAGTACCGCGGTATTAATGAGTGGTTTAAAAGCCTTTGGTTTTAAATACCTTGAATATATGGTGCCCAACCGCTTTGAATATGGTTATGGTTTAACGCCCGAGCTGGCAGAGATTGTGGTCGCGCAAGGTGCAGAGCTGATTATTACTGTTGATAACGGTATTTCGGCTATTGAAGGCGTAGAGCTGGCGAAAAAGGCTGGCGTTAAGGTGCTGGTAACGGATCACCATTTACCCGGTGCCGAATTACCGGCGGCCGATGCTATTGTTAATCCTAATCAGCCCGGCTGTGAGTTTCCCAGTAAAGCGCTGGCTGGCGTTGGCGTGGCGTTTTACCTGTTGTTGGCACTGCGGGCAACCCTGCGTGAACAGGGCTATTTTCAGCAGTATAATCTACCCGAGCCTAATGTGGCGGAACTGCTGGATTTAGTGGCCCTTGGCACCGTGGCGGATGTGGTACCACTGGATAGCAATAATCGCATTTTGGTGCATCAGGGCTTAATGCGGATTCGTGCCGGTAAATGTCGGCCAGGGATTCAGGCGTTAATTGATGTCGCTAATCGCGATGCCGCTAAACTGACTGCCAGTGATTTTGGCTTTGCGCTGGGGCCAAGGTTAAATGCAGCCGGGCGCTTAGATGATATGGCGCTGGGTATAAGCTGCTTGCTGGCGCCAAACTTAAGCTTAGCCCGCCAATATGCGGCAGAGTTAGATGCGTTAAACGCCGAGCGGCGCAGCATCGAGCAAAGTATGCAGGTTGAAGCCCAAGCCTTTTTAAGTCAGTTATCTTTTGATGGTAGCAGCCTACCAGAATGCTTGTGTTTATACCGGGCCGACTGGCATCAGGGGGTGATTGGTATTCTGGCTGGGCGCATTAAAGAACAATTTCACCGGCCAACGATTGCCTTTGCGCAGGGCGATAATGGCGAGCTAAAAGGCTCGGCGCGCTCCATTCCTGGCCTGCATATGCGCGATTTACTTGAAGAAATTGCCAGCCAATACCCGGGCTTAATTAAAAAATTTGGTGGCCATGCCATGGCGGCGGGGCTTACCATCGCGGAAGAAAAACTGGACACCTTTAAGGTCGCGCTTAGTTTTACTGCCAAAAAACACCTGACCGCAGAGCAATTACAAGCCATTATTTTTAGTGACGGCGAGCTGGATAACAGTTGTTTTGAGCTGGATTTTGCGCAACTGCTGCAAAATGCCGGGCCATGGGGGCAAGCCTTCCCTGAGCCGGTGTTTGATGGTGAGTTTAAACTACTCAACCAAAAAATGCTGGCCGATCGCCATTTAAAGCTAATGCTACAAGGGCCAGGCGGTAAGTTGGTGGATGCCATCTGGTTTAATGCCGACAACAAAGCCTGGCCCAATGTAAATATCCAAAAAGTGCGTATTGCCTATCAGCTGGATATTAATGAATACCGCGAACAGCAAAATCTGCAGCTGATTGTGCGGCATATGGAGGCCTTGGCATAAACCTAGCAAGCGTCCTTTTTTTGGATGCTGTGGCGTTTAGGTTAAACAGATGCCATTAGTGCCGTGTTTTTAGGCCATGTCGCTATTGCTTTTGCTCATAGATAAGATAGAAATTTCTGCGCAATAACTGCCCTTAGTGGCAGTTTTTTTGTTATAATCCGCGCCAATTTTTTGTGTTGCATTACAGGTCAGCCACAGCATGTTTGAAGTAAATCCGGTTTATAACAGTATTAAAGATCTGACTGAACGCACTAACGTGCTTCGGGGGTATCTTTGACTACGATGGCAAAAAAGAGCGTTTAGAAGAAGTTTCCCGCGAACTGGAAGACTCTGCCATTTGGAATACCCCGGATAAAGCCCAGGCACTGGGTAAAGAGCGCTCGGCGCTAGAGCAAGTGGTGGGTACCATCGACAAGCTGGAACAAGGTTTAGAAGACGTTGTTGGTCTACTGGAATTGGCGATAGAAGCCGAAGATGAAGACACCTTTGAAGAAGCCAAAGCCGAATTAGCCGATTTAGAAAAGCAATTAGGCTTGCTAGAATTTCGCCGCATGTTCTCGGGCAAGAATGATCAGAACGATTGTTATCTGGATATTCAATCAGGCTCGGGCGGTACCGAAGCGCAAGATTGGGCCAGCATCCTCATGCGGATGTATCTGCGCTGGGGTGAAGACAAAGGCTTTAAGCCGGAAATTTATGAGGTCACCGACGGTGATGTGGCCGGTATTAAA
>CAZNXI010000133.1:0-8642 GCA_964577005.1 uncultured Rheinheimera sp. | reverse complement strand
GCTCCCAATGTCGTAAATCCGCTAGGTTAACGTCTAAACGCTGCTCTGCGGTCAATACCTGTGGTGCAGCTGGGAAGTTAAGTGGCAGTAACAGCGGTTTCCCCGTGGCCTTGACTTGCTCTAAGCGACTATACTCATAACCCGAGCCGAGTAATAAGGCATTTTTAATATTAAATTCGGCTAATAAACGACTAGCCCTGAGCAGTGAGCGTTCATCTGAGGTATCGAATAACACACCTTGCTGCGGTAAAGTACGAAGCGCGGCTAAAGCCGCATTGAATTCGATAGGTTTTCCGTCTAGCTGTAAATTTGGACTGGCGGTTGCTGCTTGATACCAATTCGCATCCGACAGTGTTTGACGAATTAACGCTACAGAGCCCATTAATGATGAAGGATAACTCTGTTTTGAGCTGCCCTTACTAAAAGATAAAAAGTGCTGGGTATCGGCTTTAATAATCAGATCATTTGGTAAACCATCCGCTAATGACGCCACAAAAGCGGTACCGCGAAAGATACCATCCTGACGGGCACTTTGAACGGAGGTAAAACCGGCTTTTAATAACTCAGTCGCGGTTTTTGTATCGGGTTTAAACTGGGTAACCCAACGCTGCTGCGCGTGAATGGCATCATTTGCCGCATTGCCACCACGCCGGTCATTTTCATACATAGGCCGACGACCAAAGCTAAATCCTTCCTCTGCCGCTGCCGCAGGGACACCGTATTGAGTGTAGGGATCGATAAATCCCGGATAAATATGATAACCCTTTAAATCAACGGCCTGATAACCAGCAGGTACGGTAGCCTGCGTACGAACCGCTTCAATTTTACCATCCCGAATTAAGATAGTCGCATTCTCTACTGTCTTACCGGGTTCGGTCATAACAGTGGCGTTGGTTATAGCGATCAGATTGGGGGTTTTATCTCGTATTCCCAACTCTGGTGTTGTCTGAGCAGCATAACTGACAGCACTGGTTGTGCTGAGTAACGCCAAACTCAGCAAAGACAAGCGAGCTGATATTATCATTAACGTTTTCCTGAATGGTGTTGGTGTTTTTAAAAGCCTGATCTGACAGCAGTATTACTGCGGTGCCAGTTAAAGCTTTTTATTAACCTTTAAGTTTTTATTGTAAATGTTAAGTGGCTTAATTCCTGCTCTGCTAGTGGCATGCTGAAATAATAGCCTTGAACCAGATGACAAGCATTTTTCTTAAGAAAACTTGCCTGCGCTGCCGACTCAACGCCCTCAGCGACTACACGAAGTTGCATCTTTTGCGCCATAGCGATAATTGCCGCCACGATATCCATATCATTCTGATCTTCGGGAATATCCTTAACAAAAGAACGATCGATTTTAAGTTCATCAACTGGGAAGCGTTTTAAGTAACTTAACGATGAATAGCCTGTACCAAAGTCATCAATAGATAAAGAGACACCGAGACGCTTTAACTGATTTAACTGTTTAATAGCCGCATCGGTGTCTCCCATTAACATACTTTCAGTAATTTCAAATACCAAAGCATTAGGTTCAACCCCAGTACGTTGTATTATGCGTTCAATCATGGCGGGTAAGTTATTGTCATGAAATTGCCGTGCTGACAAATTAATCGACACGGTAACATTAAATCCTCTGCTAAGCTGTCGGGCTAAAAAGCGGCAAGCCTCCAAAATAATCCACTCACCAATTTGTACAATTAACCCCGTACTTTCCGCCACAGAAATAAAGCGGGCGGGAGGTATTAGCGTATTATCCGGTCGTAACCAACGAATAAGTGCTTCATAGCCAACTAAGGTTTCGGTACGTAAATCAATTTTAGGTTGATAAAACAAGATAAACTGCTGCTCTCTGATGGCCTCACGCAACTGATTTTCAATCAGCAGTCTTTCATTCGCGGCATCATTGAGCTCTTGTGAGAAAAAGCGGTAGGTATTCTTACCTCTGGCTTTGGCTTCATACATGGCCAAATCGGCATGCTTTAATAATAACTCTTCGTCAACTGCATCTTCCGGCGCTATCGTAATACCTATTGATGCACTAATACCAACCGTATGGGTACCCAACTTTACCGGTTCTTGAAAAGCCTCTTGTAAGCTGGCTGCAATTTGCCCAGCGTGCATTTTATCTTTTATATCACTCAGTATAACTGCAAATTCATCTCCCCCAAGACGAGCGATAGTGTCGTCTTCACGTAAACGGCTTGTTAGGCGAGAAGCAACCTCAACGAGTAGCTCATCTCCCGCATCGTGACCAAGGGTGTCATTAATTAACTTAAACTCGTCTAGATCAAAATATAAAAGGGCAAAGCTGTAATAACCTCGTTGCGACATGGCGAGGGCTTTACGCAATTGATTGCGAAAATAACTGCGATTTGCCAGACCCGTTAACGAATCAAAATAAGCCAATTGCTCCATTTGTTTCTGGCTTTGCTTAATAAATGAAATGTCTTGTAAAGCTCCGACGTAATGCGATAATTCACCTTTATCGTCTCTTATTGGTGCTATGGTCAGAGTGACCCAAAGCTGCACCACTGACTGCGCTAAGTCTTGCTGCAGTAACACATCGCCTTGCCAATGCTGTCGTTCTTTTAAAGTATGAAGCATCTCTGCGCTTAATTGTTGCATATCAGCAGCAAATAACTGCGTCAGCGGTTTACCCTGCATTTGATTTAGCTCTAAACCGAGTAGCTCCGTTAGAAATGGATTTAAGTACTCGATTTCCAACTGGTGATTAGTAATCACGATACCTGAACTTGAATAGGCAACCGCTTTACTTAGCTTTCTGGCTAACAGCTCTGCTTGCTCTTTTTCCGCAATACGGCTATCTAACCCTGTAACTAATTGATTTATTTCTTCACACATACTAATAAAGGCGCGGTTAAGCAAGCCTAATTCATCTGAGTGCTGATCCAAATGCGGTGCAGGTTGCAAGCCCCGTCCAACTTTGTTTACCGCAATAGCCAGTTTTTTAAGACGTTGCAATACTATTTTATTCATTAAGAGGTATAACAATGAAGTTATGAGCACAGCGAGCAGCAAGGTTAATAACAAAAGCGGCAAACGGTAATCTTCTTGCTGCTGTCGTAATTCTGTCTCCGTCTGATATAAGACAAAACGCCAACCCAGTCGGGTGACTGGTGATGTCGCAATTAGATATTGCGAGCCACTTTCTGCCTGCGGTTGAGCTGTACCTTTTTGCAAAATAGCAGCATTTAGTGAGTTCGGCGTAATCGCTTCCCCCACATAATGAGAGAACATCGGTAACGCCTTGCTTGAAATTACCTCATGGTTCGTTTGCACCAGCTGATTATCTTGACTGAGTACCAGCATGTTAACTGGCCGCTGTGTAATAACCTTTGGTAAAAGGGCAGCGAATAAGTCTGTCAGCTTAAGGTTAAAGACGAGGGAGCCAAGAAATTGATCTTGCTGATACACCGGCAAAGTAATCGCCACTAACCACTGTCGCCAAATATTGTCGTAATAAATGGAACTCCATTGAATTAGACGCTGATTATTCTGTTGCGGTGTTGCTAACTGATAAAGAGGACTCTCTAATAACGCAATATCACTCTTTAGCTGGATAACCCAATCCGCAGGTGTGGCACGCACATAATTATTTTTAGAAATAAACAGTACGCTGAAGAAATCTTGTTGTATGAGAGGTACCAGTTGTTGCCAGATAAGCGCAGTACGCTGTAATTCTCGATCCTGGGCAGAAATTTTAGCGAGAGGTGAAATGAATACACCAGAATACTCATCGAGTTGCCGTTTGGAGCCGTCAGATAAAAGTCTCGGTTCTTCAAGGCTTTTCTGTAGCATATTGCTTGCACCTAGCTGACGAACTATTAGTTGATGAGAACGGAGTGCTTTTGCTTCAAGCTCAGCTAGGCCTCGTTCAAACTGTTTAAAAAGTTGTTCAGCATGGTTATTCAGTAAGACTTGTTCTTGCTGTAACGTGGTTCTATGTTGTAATACTGTCAGAGTGAAAGTAACGGTTAGACCTGCAAAGACAATAGCCATAAACACCATCGCTGAAAACTTCAGACCCAGCGAATTGATTCCTTTGGCGTTATTGCTATTAAGATCCTTCACGAATACCGCTCACAGCTGTTATAGTTAAAAAAACAGTGTCCTAAAGAGGCACACAATTAATAATATTATACTCTACCATTATATTAACGTAATCGACCAGAAGAGACTAAGCAAATGAAAAAAGTCATATTTACAACTTTAATCGCTGCAACCTTGTGTATGCCAGCTATTGCTGCCACCGCTTTTACTGATGGCAAAGACGCCGTCAGTTACCGCCAAGCGAGTTTCCAGTTAATCCGTCACAATATGGGCGACATTCAAGATATGATCCGTGGCAATGTCGCTTTTGATGCTGAGCGTGTCCAGCGCCGGGCCGAAGCCCTTGCCCTACTGAGTCAATTACCATGGGAAACCTTTACTGTCCCCGGTACGAAAGAAGCGGGTGGCGATGTTAAACCTGAGATTTGGGATAATTTAGCGGACGTGCAACAACGTGGTGAAAAAATGGCTGCAGATGCGGCAGCTTTGCTAGTTGCTGCTAAAACGGCAGAACAAGCTGAGATCCGCAAAGCATTTGGCGATTTTGCTCGTAACTGTAAAGCCTGTCACGATAAATATAAAGCAGATTAATGCTTTATTGATTCTGGCGCCGCGAGCTGCGGCGCCCGCTTTACTAAATAAACTTCAATAACATTTCACCTTGCCAAAAGTAAAATAGCAGCAATAACACCGCAACAAGCACAAAGTAACTCCAGCTATGTTTAAGCGCAGGTGCAGCCGTGCTACTATTATAGCTGCCCTTGCCCGTGATAAGCGTCAGGATCACATTGTCATGTTTCCAACTATGCCATAAGGCAGCAAAGACATGGATTGCAACACAAATAATGATCAGATCAATATTCAGTTTATGAATTTTTGAGGCTAAAGACACCCACTCTTCAGAGAGTGAGCGCACCAAAGGACCATCACTGATATAGCTATTATCAAAAGTTGCCAACCCAGTAAGTAGCTGCAAACTAACTAACGCTATCAGTAAGAAAATCATGTAAGCGCCAGCGGGATTATGTCCTACTACAGGCTTAGTCTGCCTTAAATAACGATAAGCAGCTAAAGGTGTTGCGGCAAAATGGCTAAAACGTGCCGTAATGCTGCCGTAAAACCCCCAACAAACCCGCGCAATCAGCAACGCCGCTAAGGTATAAGCCATCAGCTGGTGCTGTGCCATCAAGCCTTCACTCCCGGTATACCAAAGCCCAGCAATCAGCAATACTTGTGACCAATGAAACACTCGCACCGCCAAATCCCAAACTTGTATTTTAACTGACATTGAGCTTTCCTTTTACTATGCTAACGTTTTGATTTTATACCAGCAGGATAAATAAATGAAAATACTAAGCTGGCTATTTGCAATCTTAATTACATTATTATTGCTGGGTACTTTAAGTCTTTATCTTTGGCTTAACGCCAGTTTAGCTGATTACGATGGAGAATATCAGGCTGCGGTCGCCAATCCAGTTACATTGACACGGGATCATCTTGGTTACCTTACCGTGACCGCACAAGATCGTTCTGATGCGGCATACGGTTTAGGCTTTGCGCATGCTCAGGATCGCTTTTTCCAAATGGACTTAATGCGCAGAAGTGCGGCAGGTGAATTAGCAGAATTATTTGGTGAACGTGCATTAGAAATGGATATTCAAAATCGACGACATCGTTTTAGGCATCGTGCTGATCAGCAACTTTCTCGTTTACATTATCCTGATTTACAACTGTTGACTGCCTATACCCGAGGCGTAAATGAGGGGTTAAACCAACTACGATTACCTCCTTTTGAATATGCCTTATTGCGCAGTCAACCTAGGTCTTGGCAGGAGAGCGATACGCTGTTAGTCATTTATAGCATGTACCTTGATTTGCAAGGCAAACAAGGTCGTGATGAGTTCGCTATGACGAAGCTCAAAGAGATCGTTCCTACCGACTGGTATCAATTCTTACAACAACATAGTGCCGATTGGCAAGCCGCGATCGATGGCAGTCAAGTCTCGGCAATCCCCCTGCCAGTAAGTCCTTATCCCGACACGCTAAGGCAAACATTAGCCTGTCAACAGTGCATACCGGCAGACGCCGTTGATTTAGGCAGTAATAACTTTGCCGTGTCAGGTAAGCTAAGCCCGCATGGTTCCGCTATTTTGGCGGATGATATGCATTTATCCTTAGGAGTGCCCGCAATCTGGTATAAAACACAGCTAAATTGGCAGGATCAAGAAGCAGACTATCAGGTAACAGGTCTTAGCTTACCCGGCACACCTGCCATCGTGGTTGGCAGTAATCGGCATATTGCTTGGGGCTTCACTAACAGCACGGCAGATTGGCATGATGTTATTAAACTGCAACGTTCCGCAGACCAACGCTCTTATCTCACGGCAACGGGGTGGCACCCCTTCACTACGCTGACGGAATACATCTTTATTAAAGATGCTGCCACCTATGAATTAACAGTACATGAAACGCAATGGGGACCGGTCATCCCTTTTGCGGATCAGCAGCATTATGCCCTACGTTGGGTTGCCCATGATGTGCACGCTGTAAATCTGAATCTAAGCTATCTGGAGCGAGCAGAAACCGTTGAGCAAGCTCTCTCTTTTGCGGCTGAGGTTGGGATCCCAGCACAAAATATATTGGTCGCAGATAAAACAGGCAATATCGGCTGGACCCTCTTTGGTTCCATTCCACAGCGTCCGCAGACGAATTGGGATATCATCCAAGATTGGAGTGGTGGCGATTATACTTGGGGCGCGCCGTTACCCATTGCCGCTTATCCCAAGTTAGTCAATCCAGCCCAGCAACGGTTATGGACAGCGAATGCTCGCACGGTTGGCAATCAGGACTACGCGATTTTAGGCAATGGCGGCTACGATCTTGGTGCCAGAGGTATGCAGATTGCTCAGGGCTTAGCGGCACTGGAGCAAGCTGATGAATTAGCGTTGCATCAGATCCAGTTAGATCATCATGCCTTACTGCTGACTCGCTGGCGCACACTATTATTAAACACGCTTAGCGAATCGCTCGCGGCTGAACTACAGTTAAGCGAATTTCGACAACATATTCAAGCCTCGACTTTACATGCCCGTCCGGATGATATTGGTTACACCTTAATCAGGCAATTTCGTGTAAAACTACTAGAACTGACTTTTCAACCTTTATCCGCCTCGTTAGAACAAGCAGGTGCGCGCAGTGCCGATTTAAAATATTCGTTAGAAACGCCCCTTTGGTTAATGCTGCAAGCACAACGCTTAGATACGCTTCCGCCAGGTTTTACAACATGGCAAGATTTGCTGATAACAGCCGCTCAGCAAACTCAAGCTGAACTTCAGCAGCAATATGGTAGTTTAACCAATGCCCGCTGGGGTAAGCGTAATACTGCAAAGATTACACACCCGCTCGCCTCTGCTATTCCTATATTCGGGCGCTGGCTAAACATGCCGGCAACCCCTCTGGCGGGTGATAGTCATATGCCAAGAGTGCAACATGCACGCTTTGGTCAATCGCAGCGTATGATTGTCGCGCCAGGGCATGAACAGCAAGGTATTTTAGTTATCCCCGGAGGGCAATCGGGTCATCCGCTCTCCCCATTTTATCGGGCAGATTATCCTTATTGGCAAGGAGAAGTGGCCTTGCCTTTTTTACCCGGCCCTAAAAAATATCAACAACAGTTACTCCCTGCCTCTTGACTTTAGCCATCCAGACGGAATAAGGTGTCGTTATGAACAAAATAAATTTTGCACTCGGTTTTTTTAGCTTTACCACCTGTACTGGGGGGTAGCTTACCGTGCGCGCACGAAAAAGCATAAAGCCTCCCCTTGTGGGAGGTTTTTTTTTGACAATTATTCACCTACTGGCAAGAGGCAAAACATGGAATTAAACGATATACGGCAAGCTATCAGCGATACCGATCAGCAATTGCTGAGTTTACTGGCGACACGCCGTGGCTTAGCGCTAGCCGTAGCAGAAGCTAAACTTTCCCAAAATAAACCCATTCGTGATACCAAACGCGAGCAAGAGTTATTACTGTCTTTGATCGAGAAAGGAAAATTACAGGGACTTGATGCGCAATATGTTACGCGTATCTTCCATGTCATTATTGAAGACTCGGTGTTACAACAACAAGCTAAAGTGCAAGGCAAACTAAACGGAGAAAACGCTCAGGCTATTCGCGTTGCCTTTTTGGGTGGTCAAGGCTCTTATAGCTACTGGGCAACCCAGAAATATTTCACTCGGCGCGCGGAGCAGATTATTGAACTTGGCTGTGATAGCTTTAATGAAATTGTGAATGCCGTTGAAACCGGACATGCCGATTATGCATTACTGCCAATAGAGAATACCTCGTCCGGTTCGATTAACGAAGTATACGATATTTTACAGCACACCCGTTTATCCATAGTGGGTGAATTAACGCACCCTATTGAACATTGTTTATTGGGACTTCCTGGCACAGATCTGAGCAAAATCCGCCAAGTTTGTTCACATCCTCAAGTTATTGCGCAGTGTAGCCAATTTTTACTCGGTTTAACCAATGTAAAGATAGACTATTGTGATAGCTCTTCTGCAGCCTTTGC
>CAZNXI010000132.1:0-8659 GCA_964577005.1 uncultured Rheinheimera sp. | reverse complement strand
CGCGCTAGCATATAAACGTAAGGATAAAGCACCAGCGATAGCATTAACACTGCACCGCCCAAAGAGCGGATTTCGGGAAACCAGTAATCGCCAAAAGACCAACCGAAAAGTGCACGTAGCCAAGTTTGCAAAGGCCCGGCAAAGTCCAGCATTCCAGTGTAAGTATAAGCAATGATGTAAGCCGGCATGGCTAAAGGTAACAACAGCAACCATTCTAAATAACGACGCCCGATAAAATGGTATTGGCTAACTAACCATGCAGTACTGGTACCCAGCAGCAATGCGCCCAAGCCAGTTCCGCCTGCCAGGATTAAAGAGTTGACGATATAATCAGCTAGAACGGTTTGTCGTAAGTGACGCCAAACCTCAAACTGGGGTGATAGCAAGCTGGCAAAAACAATAGCAACAGGTAATGCCAAAATCAGCGCTGGGACTAATACTGCCCAGCGCCAACTATTAAACAACTTTATATTCAGCAAAGGAGCAGTCTCCCTTGCTGCTGTAAGGCCGACTTAACGCCAACCTGCTCGGTCCAAAATGCGGATAGCCTCTGCATTGAGTTCACCTAACTGCTCCAACTCAAGATCATCTGCTTTAAAGGTGCCAAAGCCCTCAAGAATAGAACTGATAGCAACATCTGTGCGGATGGGATATTCATGATTAACCTCAGCATACCAGCGTTGCGCCTCTGGCTGAACCATATATTCCAGTAATTTCACCGCATTAGCCTTGTTTGGTGCAAAAGTAGCCACTCCAGCACCCGCTACGTTAATATGTGCGCCATGGCCAGCTTGATTTGGCCAAAATACTTTGACTTTGGCCGCCTCAGCTTGTTGAGCTGGGTCAACCAGCATGCCACCTAGATAATAGGTATTTGCCAAAGCAATATCACAGACACCCGCGGCAGCCGCCTTAATTTGATCGCGATCACCACCACGTGGCGGACGAGCAAAATTAGCCACTAACCCCTTAGCCCAGCTCTCTGCAGCTTCAGCGCCATCATTGGCAATAATTGCCGCAACATGCGATTGGTTATAAATATTATTAGAGGAGCGAACACAAATTCTTCCTTTCCATTTTGGATCGGTTAACGCTTCCATAGTGGAAAGTTCAGCAGGATCGACCTTGCCTTCTACATACATAATCGGCCGGGCACGGATAGTCAAACCATACCAAACGCCAGCAGGATCACGTAAATGCGCAGGGATGACAGTTGTGAGAGTAGAAGACTCGACAGCTTGTAAAACTCCTTGCTGCTTCGCTCTGGCTAAGCGGCCAACATCCGTAGTAATTAAAATATCTGCTGGACTGTTGCGGCCCTCACTATTGATACGCGTGATCAATTCATCGGCATTGCCAGTAATTAGATTCACCTTGATACCGGTTTCTGCAGTAAAAGTATCCAGTAATGGTTTGATTAATTCTTCCTGCCGAGCAGAATACACATTAACCTCAGCAGCGAATAACGAAGAGGTCTGTATAAAACACGAAGCCAAGCTACCAGCGACTAACAACATTACTTTGTTTAATTTCATAACAACTCCCGCTTAGTGATAATTTCTGCGAGCATATAAACATAAACACGAACAATTCTCAATAAATACAGGTGAGCAAGTTAAAAAATATCCATATCATGCTGGTACTCTGTGCGAAAAGACTCTGCTCTACTTAAGCAAATATTAAAATGAGCCTTTATCATGCAAACTTTCGTCGGCGGTATAGCTCAGATCAGCAGGATTATCGCAGGTGTAGTATTGATCGCTTAGCTGCCTTTTTTGGTCAAACGGTCATTATGAGCCTTAAAATTCGGTATCTCTCGTTGATAAGCTGCATGATTTAAACTGGAGTGAATAATAAAATCGGCTGTTGCAATATTACAGGCTACCGGAATATTCCATACTACCGCTAAACGGATCAGCGCTTTTACATCAGGATCATGGGGTTGTGAAGATAACGGATCCCAAAAAAAGATTAACCAATCAATTTGCTGCTCTGCGATTAACGCACCAATTTGTTGATCACCGCCCAGTGGCCCACTTGCCATACATCTAACGGGTTGTTGCAAAGCCGTACTGATCAGCTTTCCGGTGGTGCCAGTAGCAATAAGCTCTTTATTGGCAAAAAACTGCTGATGCTGAGTAATCCACTCTAGCAAGGCTGCCTTTTTACCATCATGCGCCACCAAGGCTATCGTTTTCATGTTTGTCCTTTTAACTAAGGTTTACGACATGGACCATTGTGATAACCGTTAACTTAACGCTTTTTATAGCTAAAAAAAAGCCCCGACAAGCGGGGCAAACAACCAAGGTCCACGTATAACATCGTTATTGGTCTGGTGTTGGTATAGGCACTGCCTAGCAACCAACCACCACTAACCACCTAATTCTTTGGGCAGCTTAATCTGCCTCAACAATGCGTTTCATTGCCGTCATATAGCCGCGTAGTTTTTTGCCTACCACTTCTACCGGATGTTCACGAATGGCTTCGTTAACAGCGATAAGTTTTAAGTTGTCTACGCCATTGTTAGCGGTACTGAGACCTTTGCCAATAAACTCACTGCTTAAACTATTCACCTTATCGCGCAATAAGGGCACTGCAGCATGCGCAAACAAGTAGTTACCGTACTCCGCAGTATCCGAAATCACCACATTCATCTCATATAAACGCTTGCGTGCTATGGTATTCGCAATCAGTGGTGTTTCATGCAGCGATTCGTAATAAGCTGATTCTTCGATAATGCCTGCATCAACCATGGTTTCAAAGGCTAATTCGACGCCTGCTTTAACCATGGCAATCAGTAAAATCCCACGGTCAAAGTATTCTTGCTCATGAATAGTTTCCGCAGATACTGGCGCCTGTTCAAAACCAGACTCGCGGGTTTGTTCACGCCAGGTTAGTAAGTTTTTGTCATCGTTGGCCCAATCTGCCATCATAGTGCGCGAAAACTCACCACTAATAATGTCGTCCATGTGCTTTTCAAACAACGGACGTAAAGTAACTTTTAACTCTTCAGCTAAATCAAAGGCTTTCACTTTAGCGGGGTTACTTAGGCGATCCATCATATTGGTGATACCGCCGTGTTTTAACGCCTCAGTAACGGTTTCCCAGCCGTATTGAATCAGTTTTGCGGCATATCCCGCCTCAACACCGTCAGCAACCATTTTATCAAAAGCTAGCATAGCCCCTGTTTGCAACATACCGCACAAAATGGTTTGCTCACCCATTAAGTCAGATTTCACTTCTGCCACAAAAGACGACTCTAACACCCCTGCTCTATCACCACCGGTAGCCGAGGCATAAGCTTTGGCAATATCTAAACCCTGACCTTTCGGATCATTTTCAGGGTGTACTGCTATGAGGGTTGGCACACCAAAACCGCGTTTGTATTCTTCGCGAACCTCTGTACCTGGGCACTTAGGCGCAACCATAACAACGGTGATATCTGGGCGAATCTGCTTACCTTCTTCAACAATATTAAAGCCATGTGAATAAGCTAAGGTAGCGCCTTGTTTCATCAAGGGCATAACTGCATCCACAACACTACTATGTTGCTTATCGGGTGTTAAATTTAACACTAAGTCAGCCGAAGGAATCAGCTCTTCGTATGTGCCTACTTTAAAACCATTACTACTGGCTTTTTGGAAAGAGGCTCGCTTTTCGGAGATCGCTTCTGCCCTTAAAGCGTAGCTAATGTTTAAACCAGAATCGCGCATATTCAGACCTTGATTTAAACCTTGCGCGCCACAGCCAACAATTACAATATTCCAGTTTTTTATAAAGTTACAGCCGTTAGCAAATTCGGCTTTATCCATAAAACGGCATTGCCCTAACTGGCGTAATTGCTGCCGTAAATTCAATGTATTAAAGTAATTACTCATAACGACTCTCAAAATTCTTCAACTGTTTTAGCTTGGCTAAACAGCAGCAGTAAAATACGGCATTATTGCGCTGGTACTGCTTTAATAATTACAGTGTAGTGTGAGACATCTATTGCGTGAAGTGATATATTTTCAATTCTGTATTTCATTTTATGCAATAGAGGTTTTATGGATGTACGAAGCGCTCAACTATTCCTGCATTTAGCATCAAGTTTGAATTTTGCAAAAACCAGCGATCATATGTTTGTTAGCCCTTCAACCCTGACGAGGGTGATCCAAAGGCTAGAACAAGAGCTTAACACCAGTTTATTTTTCCGTGATAAGCGTTCAGTACGTTTAACTGCTGCTGGCGAACGAGTGCAACGCTTTGTGCGGCTATGGTTGGATGAGTGGCATCAACTACAACTTGATCTACAACTGACCAGCGCACAACTAAGTGGCACATTGCGAATTTTTTGTACTGTAACTGCCAGTTATAGTCATTTACCTGCCCTGTTGGATAAATTCCGTTTACAATGCCCGAAAGCAGAAATCCAACTGACTACTGGTGATGCCGCCGCTGCGATTGAAAGGATCAAAGCAGATGAAGCGGATGTCGCTATTGCCGCTTATCCCGATCATTTCCCATTAAATATGTTTTTCCAACGTATTAGTAATGTGCCTGTTAGACTGGTTGCGCCAGTGATTCCATGTCGAGTCAACGATTTACTCGCACAGCAGCCGATTGACTGGAATGAGGTGCCGATGATTTTACCAGAGCATGGTCCCGCAAGAAGTCGTTTCGACCAATGGCTGAAAAACCGCGCTATAACGCCCGCAGTTGCCGCTAAAGTGGATGGCCATGAAGCAATGGTGTCAATGGTGGCATTAGGCAGTGGCATTACGGTCATTCCCGAACCTGTACTGCAACACAGTCCAGTTAGAGATAGAGTCAGGATCCTTGAAACAGAGTATAAATTCGAACCACTGGAGTTAGGTATTTGTATGTTTGAAAAACGAAAAGATGAGCCATTATTGCAGGCATTTTGGCAACTAACACTGAAAAATTGAGGTAAATTAAGAAAAAAGCTGAGACGATTTTGCCCCAGCTTGTATGGCGTTATTTAATCACTTTTAAATGACTACCACGACTCGGTTTAGGCGGCTCTGGAGGCAATTCATCATCCAGCACATCCTCTAAAAAGTCTTCTTCTGTGTCATCATCTTCTTCTAGAGTAAAAACGGTTCCTGCCCCGTTTTCACGCGCATAAATGGCCAATACAGCTTTCATTGGAATAGACAATGCAAAGGGCTGACCACTAAAGCGCGCATTAAATGTAACCAGATCATTCCCTAACTGCAGGTTACCCACCGCAGAGGGTAAGACATTAAGCACTATCTGCCCATTTTGCACAAACTGTTGCGGTACTTTAACTGCGGGATAAGTAGCGTCAACCACTAAATAGGGCGTACACTTATTATCAATAATCCAATCGTAAAAGGCGCGTAACAGATAGGGCCGGTTTGGTGACATTTTCTGCATTAAAGCTTGATTCCCTTGCGGATCTCCCGCTCAATATCGGTTAAGGATGCTTGAAATGCATCACGTTCAAAAATGCGATTCATATAGGTTTTTAATTGCTTGCTACCGGCACCAGTAAATTCGATTCCAAGTAAAGGTAAACGCCACAATAACGCGGCCATATAGCAATCCACTAACCCGAATTCTTCACTCATAAAAAACGGCGCTTCACCAAATAAAGGGGCTATCGACAACAAGCCTTCCTTTAATTCTTGACGAGCTAAGGCCGCATCTTCATGGTTTTGTAAAATTTTATCAGCCAGGCTATACCAATCATTTTTTATCCGATACATCATCAAACGCGCCTGACCGCGAGCAACAGGGTAAACCGGCATCAAAGGTGGATGCGGAAAGCGCTCGTCCAGATACTCCATAATGATATCTGCTTGATATAAAGCTAACTCACGGTCTAATAATGTAGGCAGACTGCCATAAGGATTCACTTCGTATAAGTCCTCTGGCACATTATCTGGTGTCACCTGAAGAATATCGACAGTTACCCCTTTTTCCGCTAGTACAATACGGACCTGATGACTAAACATATCGTCAACAGCTGAGAACAATGTCATCACAGGGCGTTTATTGGCAATGATCGCCATGTATTCCTCCGGTTAAATAAAAAACAGCAAAGGGGCACTAAGGCCCCTAACTACAAGTACTTTAAAAACAAATACTTAATGAACATCTTTCCAATATTCTTTCTTCAAGAAGTATGCCAGCACGAAGAAGATAAAGATAAAGATCAGTACCTTGGTACCTAAAGCATGAGATTGTAACTTGGTTGGTTCGCCAGTGTATACCAAGTAATTCACTAGGTCTGCAACAGCGCGGTCATACTCCTCATTACTTAACTCACCCGTACCATCAGTGCGGATACCAACGTATACCTCAGTCGCTTGTCCATCAACTAAGCGCGTTTCGTAAGCACGATAAGGCACACCTTGCAACTCTTGTAACACGTGTGGCATACCTACCAATGGGAAAACTTTATTGTTTACGCCAAATGGACGACTTTCATCAACATAAAAGGTACGTAGATAAGTGTAAAGCCAGTCAGCACCACGCACGCGAGCGACGTTGGTTAAATCAGGTGGCAGCACCCCAAAGGAGTTTTCGGCATAGTCTGCTGGCATTGAGTTAGTGATATGATCACCCACTTTTTCGCCAGTAAACATTAAATGCTCCATACCCAATTCTTCAGGAATTCCTAAATCTTTGAACGTCCGTGAATAACGTTGATATTGCATTTGGTGACATGCCAAACAATAGTTTTGATAAAGCTTTGCACCATTCTGTAGTGATGCCTGATCACGAAGATCAATAGGTGCTTTATCCAGCGGTATTGTTGGGCCGGCAGCCATTGCCAGCGATGATGCTAACAATGCGACAGCTGAAAGTAACTTTTTCATCATCAGGTTAACCTCGTTGGCAGTGGCTTAGTTTTCTCATTTTTGCTGTAAACCCACAGCAAACCGAAGAATGCAAAGTATGTGAATGAGAAAATTTGCGATAATAAGGTATAAGTTGGTGTCGCTGGAAGCACACCCAAAATACCCAGAGCGACAAAGCTGATGCAGAACATCACTAAATTCCAACGATGCAGTTCACAACGGTAACGCACTGAGCGCACCTTACCACGGTCAATCCAAGGTAATAACGCTAAAGCAATAATGGCTAGGAACATGGCAATAGCACCAAATAACGCATCGGGAACCGCCCGCAAGATGGCGTAAAACGGTGTGAAATACCATACTGGGGCAATGTGATCTGGCGTCTTCATAGGGTTAGCAACTTCGAAGTTAGGTGGTTCTAAGAAGAAACCGCCGCCTTCAGGCACAAAGAAGATTACAAAAGCAAATATAAACAAGAAACCCGCTAAACCCACTAAGTCTTTAACAGTGTAGTAAGGATGGAATGGGATAGCATCAACAATTACTTTTTTGCCACCGCGTGTAAAGTAAGTATGGAAAGTGAATTTTTTATCTGCTTCAGTCAACTCCACAGTACCGTCATTGTCACGTTTAATATCAATACCATCAGGGTTATTAGAACCTACTTCATGCAGTGCCATGATGTGAAGGAATACCAGAATAACCAGAACTAATGGCAACGCAATAACATGTAATGCAAAGAAACGGTTTAAGGTAGCACCGGAAATAACATAATCACCACGGATCCAAAGCGTTAGATCATCACCGATAAAGGGAATAACACCGAAGATTGAAATGATTACCTGAGCCCCCCAGTAAGACATCTGTCCCCAAGGTAGCATATAACCCATGAAAGCTTCAGCCATTAAGACTAAGAAGATTAACATACCGAAAATCCACAACAATTCACGTGGTTTTTGGTAAGAGCCATACATCATACCGCGTAACATATGCAGATAGACGACAACAAAGAAAGCTGAAGCTCCCGTAGAGTGCATATAGCGGAGTAACCAACCATATTCCACATCACGCATGATGTATTCAATAGAGGCAAAGGCACCTTCTGCAGAAGGTTCATAGTTCATCGTTAACCAAATCCCAGTCAGAATTTGGTTAATCAGTACCACTATGGCTAAGGAGCCAAAGAAATACCAAAAATTGAAATTTTTTGGTGCTGGGTACTGCACAACGTGCAGATTCATCTTATCCGTAAAAGGTAAGCGATATTCTATCCAGCTCATAAGGTTTTTAAACATTAGGCAGCCCCCTCGTCTTCACCAATTAAGATGGTGTTGTCATCAGTAAACGTATACGGAGGAACCACCAAGTTGGTTGGCGCAGGTACATTCTGGAAAACCCGACCGGCCATATCAAAGCGCGAACCATGACATGGGCAGAAGAAACCCGAGTTGATGCCTTCAACTTGTGCAGAAAAATCAGATGGGAAATAGGTTGGAGAACAACCTAAGTGGGTACAAATACCAACTGCCACAAAAATTTCTGGTTTAATCGAACGATGGCGATTTTGTGCATAAGCAGGCTGCTGAGGTTGCTCTGAGCCTGGATCACGCAAGCGGCTCTCGGTATCAGCTAACTGATTTAACATTTCTTCCGTACGTTTGACGATCCAAACAGGCCGACCACGCCATTCTACGCGAATTAACTGTCCTGATTCGAGCTTACTGATGTCTGCACTGACCGCAGCACCGGCTTGTTTTGCCCTCTCACTCGGACTCCAGGACGCAATAAAGGGCACAGCTACTCCTACGGCACCAACGCCCCCCACCACT
>CAZNXI010000131.1:0-8673 GCA_964577005.1 uncultured Rheinheimera sp. | reverse complement strand
TACATTTGGTTTCGTGCCAACAATGGCCACAGCCGCCTCGGTGGCGCGAGGCGCAATAATCACTTCCACAAATTGACGACTAACGATTTCTTGCGCTGTCGCTTCGTCCAGCTCGCGGTTAAAGGCAATAATACCGCCAAAGGCTGAAGTAGGATCGGTGCTATAAGCACGGTTATAGGCGGCTAAAATGTTTTCACCAATGGCCACGCCACAAGGGTTAGCATGTTTCACGATCACACAGGCTGGCTCGGCGAATTCTTTTACACACTCTAACGCCGCGTCAGTATCGGCGATATTGTTGTAAGACAGCGCCTTACCTTGCAACTGGGTTGCGGTAGCGACTGAGGCTTCGCTGGCGTTAGCATCCACATAAAACGCCGCGTGCTGATGGCTGTTCTCGCCATAGCGTAAGTCTTGTTTTTTTACAAACTGGCTATTAAAGGTGCGCGGAAACTTAGTGGCTGGCTCGCTTTGTTGGCCGTAAGCTGAAAGCATAGTGCCAAAGTAGTTAGCAATCATACCATCGTACTGTGCAGTGTGCTCAAAGGCGCTGATCGCTAAGCTAAAACGCGTGGCATGTGTGGTCGCACCATTATTGGCCTGTAATTCAGTCAGCACTTTATTGTAGTCGCTGGCATTAACGATGATAGTGACATCCTGATGATTCTTCGCTGCTGCGCGCACCATGGTCGGGCCGCCGATATCGATATTCTCTACCGCATCTTCCAGTGTGCAGCCGGCTTTAGCTACCGTATTGGCAAAAGGATAAAGGTTAACGACGACCAAATCGATCGGGCCGATATGATTGGCGGCCATCACCGCTTCATCGGTGCCACGACGGGCTAAAATGCCACCGTGAATTTTTGGATGCAGGGTTTTTACCCGGCCGTCCATAATTTCCGGGTGACCGGTGTAGTCCGAAACTTCAATAACCTTAATACCTTGCTCGGCCAGTAACTTGGCGGTGCCGCCAGTGGATAAAATTTCCACCTGCATAGCGCTTAGGGCTTTGGCAAATTCCACAATACCGGTTTTATCAGATACGCTCAGCAGGGCGCGGCGAATGGGGCGAAGTGTGCTCATCAGGTTTATCTCGTTGTCACTAAAAGAAAAAGACCAATAAAAAAGCACCCGAAGGTGCTTTGCAGCAGGGCCGAACCCTGCGAGGCATTACGACATGCCGTATTGCTTTAATTTCTTACGCAGCGTACCGCGGTTGATACCCATCAGGTTGGCAGCGCGAGTCTGGTTACCGCGAGTATACTTCATAACTTCTTCCAGTAACGGCCGTTCTAATTCAGATAAGACCAGTTCGTACAGATCGTTCACATCTTGGCCATTCAACTGTTGCAGGTAGTTAGCAACGGCTTTTTGTACGGCGTTTGATAAAGCCTGTGGCTTTTCTTGAGTCTGAACATGGGCGTTAGTAATAAATGGCGAAGTAACGTTCGAATTAAACATTGCTTTTCTCTTTTACGTTAGGTTGCTGCTAGTTTATGAAAATAGTCATTTAATGCATCAAGCTGCTGTTGTGCTTGCTCGATACCATTGAATTCACCGCGAAATAGTCCTGCTGCATCATGTTCTGCCAGATACCAACCCACATGTTTGCGGGCGATACGGGCACCAGCATAATCTCCATATAACTGATGCAGGCCTTGAACATGCTCCAGCATAATTTGCTGCACTTCTGCTATGGCAGGTGCCGCCAGTTTCTCCCCTGTTGCCAGATAGTGTACAACCTCCCGGAAAATCCATGGCCGACCCTGTGCCGCCCTGCCAATCATAATGGCGTCGGCACCGGTGTAGTCGAGCACGAATTGCGCTTTTTCCGGTGAAGTAATATCACCATTGGCAATAACCGGTATCTTAACCTGCTGCTTAATGGCAGCGATGGTGTCGTACTCGGCTTCTCCTTTATACATGCAAGCTTTGGTACGACCATGTACGGCTAAAGCCTGAATGCCATTGTCCTCGGCAAGGCGCGCAATCTGCACGCCATTGCGATGTTCTGGATCCCAGCCGGTGCGGATTTTTAGGGTTACAGGCACAGACACTGCCTTAACCACCGCCTGAATAATTTGCTCAACCAGTTCGGGATATTGTAATAACGCCGAACCCGCTAATTTCTTATTCACCTTCTTTGCCGGGCATCCCATATTGATGTCAATAATATCGGCACCAATTTCAAAATTATATTGGGCGGCTGCTGCCATTTGTGCTGGATCGCTACCGGCAATTTGCACCGAGCGAATGCCAGACTCTTGGCGATGCCCCATCCGATTTTGTGACTTTTCGCTCTGCCAAACCAGCGGGTTGCTCGACAGCATTTCCGAGACAGCTAAAGCTGCACCAAAACGCCGGCAAAGCTCCCGAAAAGTGTGATCGGTTACTCCAGCCATCGGAGCACAAATTACCTTGTTCGTTAACTGATATGGACCTATGCGCACCACTGAATCCGAGGGTCTACCCTTAAGGGGCGCTAAGTTTACGGATTTTTGCCACTAAAGCAAAGGCTATTATTTAAACAAAATTTGCTTTTTTTTGCCCTTTCAGGGATTGACATTCGCTAAAAGGCTGAAAAGGCGTGTTTTCTGTCTGTCAAAGCCACGTTAATACTGGCTGTCATAAAAAGATAATTGTATGGCTGTTGTTTTTATCACCACCACGAGCTTAGCGCAGCTGGCTGAATTATACCTGAATCAGGTATTTTTTCTGGCACTTAAGCGCACCCATTCCTCTTGCTCGGCAATAGGGTCGAAAGTGAATTCTGCAGCATAGGCAGCGATAACACTTTGTGCTTGGCTTTGTAAAATGCCAGACAGGGCTAACAAGCCACCCGGTTTTACGTAGGCGCTAATGATACTGGCAAGCTCTGCTAAGGGCCCAGCTAAGATATTAGCTACCACCACATCGGCTTGCAGGCTAGGTTGATCTTTCGGTAAATACAGCTCAATTTGCTCGGCAACGCTATTGCGCTCGGCATTGGCTTTCGAGGCCATAATGGCTTGCGGGTCGATATCGATACCTACCACCCGGCTGGCGCCGAGTTTGAGCGCCGCTATACCCAAGATGCCCGAGCCGCAGCCAAAGTCGACTACGGTTTGCTCAGGCTTAATATGCGCATCTAACCATTGCATACAGAGCGCAGTAGTAGGGTGGGTACCGGTACCAAAGGCTAATCCTGGATCTAACAGCACATTAACGGCGCTCGGATCGGGGATATCGCGCCAGCTAGGGCAAACCCACAGCCGCTCGCCAAATTTAATCGGGTGGAAATTATCCATCCACTCGCGTTCCCAGTCTTTATCTTCCAACTGCTCGAGTTTATAGGTCAGGCCATCTTTAAACAGGGCTGCCCCTTCAAGCTGTTTAATCACTTTTTGCATTGGGTGCTCAGCATCGAACAGCCCCATCACCACGGTATTTTCCCAATACAGAATTTCGCCAGGCATCGGTTCATAGATAGGGGTATCTTTGGCATCCAAAAAGGTTACCGCCTGTGCGCCCCAGCTCATCAGCATATCACTGACCTGTTCAGCTTTTTTCTCGGTAGTGGTGACACGCAGTTGGATCCAGGGCATGGCAAATCTCGGCTTAGCAATAAAGGGGCAATATTATACCCGAACTGCAAGCAGATGCGAACGACCTTCTGATGTTAATGCAAGCTTAGATAGTACAAGCTAGTTAGAAAGAAAAGGGATCGCAGCGATCCCTTTTGGTTTAGTTGAAAACGCAGGTGCGGTTATTTCATACCCAGTTTCTTTTCCAGATAATGGATATTAGTACCACCTTTACAGAAACCGACATCGCGCATTATGTCTTTGTGCAATGGGATATTGGTTTTAATACCATCTACCAACAACTCATCTAAAGCATTACGCATGCGGGCAATTGCGATCTCACGGGTTTCACCGTAAGTAATCAGTTTACCGACCATCGAATCATAGTTTGGTGGCACCGTGTAATCGGCATAAATATGCGAATCCCAGCGAATACCATTACCACCTGGTGGATGAAAGCGATTGATCTTACCCGGCGAAGGGATAAAGCTAACGGGATCTTCAGCATTAATACGGCATTCTACGGCATGGCCACGGATCACGATGTCTTCTTGTTTAATAGTCAGCGGCATGCCGGAAGCGACACGTAGCTGCTCTTTAATCAGATCGACACCGGTGATCATTTCAGTAACCGGATGCTCTACCTGAATACGGGTGTTCATTTCGATAAAGAAGAACTCACCATTTTCAAATAAGAACTCGAAAGTCCCCGCGCCACGGTAGTTCATCACTTTACAGGCATCAACACAGCGGCCACCGATAAAGGCGCGTAGCTCAGGGGTAATACCCGGTGCTGGCGCTTCTTCTACTACTTTTTGATGACGGCGCTGCATCGAGCAATCACGTTCGCCTAAGTGAATAGCATTGCCTTGGCCATCTGCTAATACTTGAATTTCGATATGACGTGGGTTTTCTAAGAATTTCTCCATATAAACCATATCATTACCAAAAGCGGCTTTCGCTTCGGCTTTGGTCATTTCAATAGAGCTTACCAGCTCTTCTTCTGAGCGCACTACGCGCATACCACGACCACCACCGCCGCCAGCGGCTTTGACGATAATCGGGTAGCCAATTCGCTTAGCAATCGCCATATTGGTCGCAGGATCATCACCCACAGCGCCATCAGAACCAGGTACGCATGGTACACCAGCTTTTTTCATGGCTTCAATGGCAGAGACTTTGTCACCCATTAAACGGATAGAATCTGGGTGCGGGCCGATAAAGACCAAGCCACTTTCTTCTACTTGCTGGGCAAAGTCAGCGCGTTCAGCTAAGAAACCATAGCCTGGGTGAATAGCCTGGGCATTAGTCACTTCCGCCGCGGCAATCAGTGCGGGAATATTTAAGTAGCTTTGTGGTGACGGTGCCGGACCAATACAAATGGTTTCATCGGCCAGTAGCACATGCTTTAAATTACGGTCAACGGTAGAGTGTACCGCTACCGTTTTAATACCGAGCTCTTTGCACGCACGTAAAATGCGTAGGGCAATCTCGCCTCGGTTGGCTATCAGTACTTTTTCTAGCATCAGTCAGCCTTTTGCGTTATTCAATAATAAAGAGGGGTTGGTCAAATTCAACCGGCTCGCCGTTTTCAACTAGAATTTCTTTTACGACACCGGCTTTATCAGACTGGATTTGGTTCATCATCTTCATCGCTTCAACGATACACAGGGTATCGCCCACTTTGACGCTTTGACCCACTTCCACAAAATTCTTCGAGGTTGGCGATGCTGCACGATAGAAAGAGCCAACCATCGGCGATTTTAAGGTATGACCAGATACTACTGGGGCGGCAGCGGCAACAGGCGCGGCTGCTGCTGCGGTAGCCGCTGGTGCAGGTGCTGCAGCATATTGCATAGGTTGTGGTGCATAATGTTGTACGGGGGCATGACGGCTAATGCGAACGGATTCTTCGCCTTCAGTAATTTCCAGCTCAGAAATGCCCGATTCTTCCAGCAATTCGATTAATTTTTTAATTTTTCTAATATCCATGTCTGTCGCCTGATTTGGTTAGTTTTGGTTGTGTTTGCAAATACGATACTGCCGCATCCAAAGCGTAGTGATAGCCTTTAGCGCCAAGGCCGCAGATCACCCCTTTTGCAATATCGGATAAATAAGAATGATGTCTGAATGCTTCCCGCGCATGCACATTAGATAAATGCACTTCGATAAAGGGGATCGCCACAGAAAGTAAGGCATCGCGTAATGCGATGCTGGTATGGGTAAAAGCCCCAGGATTGATAATAATAAAATCTTGTTGTTGATAACTTTGTTGGATCGCATCAATCAATACATGTTCGGCATTTGATTGTAGCGCCTGCAAGGTTACCCCAGACGCCGAAGCTTGTTGCTGCAATGCCTCAACAATATGCTGTAGGGTCGCGGCGCCATAAGTTGCCGGCTCGCGAATACCCAACATATTAAGATTGGGGCCATTGAGCAATAAGATCCGTAAAGTTGCAGCCATTTGTATCTAATCCCGTGGCAATAATTAATCTGCGTTTATCATATAAGGGCTTGCAGTAAAAAACAGGTATTTCATGCAAAAGTTAGTGTTGTTTTTTCAGCTAGCTGACAAAAGCGTGCCTTATTATAGTGAAATCGCAGCAAATGGCAGCAAAATACTGGTCTTATCAGCATGTGGCTATCTAGATGGCTGATTTTTCATGCTGTTGTTATGCAAACTTTGGACTATGACGTTATTTATAGATAAAAGTGCCCATTACTCGTTAAAAAGCGGGAAAAGTCTGTTTTGCAAGAGGATTAACGCAGTATTGCGGTATAGCTAGCAAGCTAAGCTGCTATACCGCTGCTGTTGGAGTTGAATGCGCTGGTTAGGGCAATAACGCGTCTAAGTGGTTGGCAAAGGCACTGGCATTCATAAAGCCAGTAACACGACTTTGCGTCAATTCAGTACCGTCAGGGGCAAAAAATAACAGTGTCGGTAAACCCAGTACTTGATAGCTATCAAGTAAGGCCGCATCACTACGAGTCATCTTTGTCACATCAATTTTAATTAAACGCATTTGCGTAGTAAAAGCGGTGACTTCTGGTCTTGGGAAGGTTAGCAGTTCAAACTCTTTACAGGCAGTACACCATTCAGCATAAAAATCGACCATCGTAAATTGATTGGCCGCCTTAGCCTTTTCCAGTTGTTCAGTTAATTCTGCTGCCGTTTTTATTTCAATAAAGCCCAGCGCATTGACCTGTTCTCCCGTTTCACTTATCGCCATAGGCGCAGCCGTTTGCACCGCAGGCCGATAGTAGTTGAGATTTAACCAAAAAATGCCAAATAACAGTAACTGTGCAATGATTGCCACGCTGGCTTTAGCATTGCTGCTGTTTAAACTAAATACGATACGGTATAGATAAAACACCAAGCTTAGGGTCAGTAAGGTGCCCAGAGCTAAAATAATGGCAAAAGGTAAAAAGCGTTCTAATAGAATGAGCGGTACGGCCAGTAATAGAAAACCAAAAATGACTTTAATGTTATTCATCCAATTACCTGCTTTTGGTAACAATTTACCCCCTGAAGTGCCAAGCAGCAGTAAGGGTAAGCCCATACCCAGACTGAGCACATACAGCGTGATAGCGCCTAACAGTAAATCGCCACTTTGCGCGACATAGAGTAAAGCCGCGGACAAAGGTGCCGTAGTACAGGGGGATGCGATAAAACCAGACAGGGCACCCATGGTAAAGGCGCCTTTTAGCGAGCCACCTTGTTGTTTATTACTGATCCCCGAGATCTTTTCTTGCCAGCGCGCGGGGAGTTGTAGGTTAAAAACGCCAAACATCGCCAGTGCTAAAAGGACAAAAATGATCACCGCAACAATAAGCACGGCGGGATGTTGCATCGCCGCTTGAAAACGCACGCCCAAACTCGCTACAACCAAACCAAGTAAGGAATAAGCCAGTGCCATCCCTTGCACATAGGACATCGATAACGCAAAAGCGCGTTTGGTCGAGAGTTGTTGTCCTTGACCCACGATAATGCTGCTTAAGATCGGGTACATTGGAAAGACACAGGGGGTAAAGGCTAAGCCTAAACCTAATAAGAAAAACACGCCTAAACTGGTTAGCACTGAGCCTTGGGTGAGACGATCTAATAGATTAAATTGACTAGAAACAGGCATTTGATTGGTTGATTCTTCTGAATCGGAACTAACAGCTGAGCTAGCTTGCAGCAAAGGGATTTCAATGGTTTCAGGGGGATAACATAAACCCGCTTCGGCACAGCCCATAAACTGCACGCGGAAGATGGCGTCTTCATCAATGTCAGATAAAGGGATTTTTAGCTGCAGTTGATGAAAGTACACCTCGGTTTTGCCGAAAAATTCATCTTCAATGGTGATAGTGGCAGGGTAAGTGGGATGCGAAAAGTTTACGGCAATACCGCCAAGTTTAAACTTATCCCGGTACATATAATAACCATCGGCAATGGTCCAATTCAGTAAAAGTTCGTTATCTTGCTGCCGATAATCTAACACAAAGGCTTGGTCTACCGGGAGGAACTGCGGTTGGCCGCTTAATAGACTATTGAGAACTGCATTGTTAGTTGTTGGACTACTTAAGCTTTGCTGTGCCGCTAATGGCGTTAGCGAAGATAAAAAAATAAAAAATAAAAACAGCAAAGCTCTAAGCACGTAAAGTTACCTCATCAATCCAGTTAGCATAGGCTGGGTTTAGCTGTTCCAGCGGCAGGGCAATAATCTCGGGTACATCATACGGGTGAATAGCAGTTATGGCTTGCTCTATTGCGTTAAAGTTCCATTTTGGTGCTTTAAGTTGCAATTGCAGCTCAGTGCTGTGTTCAATTTTCCCTTGCCAGCGATAGCTAGATTGCACTGGTGCTAATTGATTAACACAGGCAACTAATTGCCGTGTGAGCAAGGCTTCAGTGATTTTTTCGGCACTTTGTGCATCGGGGCAGTTACACAAAATAAGTAAGTACTGGCTCATGCTTTAGTCCAAGCAGGTGGTTTCTGGTAGTAATTGTACGGCGAAGCGCTGAAGAAAAAATGCAGAATTTTTAAATTCAGCCCTTGGAATTTTTTTCAGCTCGCCCCATATAGGAGGCACACAATTTAACAACCATGTTAAAACACAAAAT
>CAZNXI010000130.1:0-8832 GCA_964577005.1 uncultured Rheinheimera sp. | reverse complement strand
ATCGCCAAGCATAAACAAATCGCGATGGCGACATGCTCTAAAAAGATCGTCAGCTGCATTTTTTCGCCAATAATATTTGGCAAAAACACAATGGCAGTTGTTGCCGTACCGGCTAATACAGCTAGCCCGACCCGCTTCACACCGCGTTCGGTCGCCGCACGCACATCGCCCCCAGCGGCACGCTCACGGAAAATACTTTCGGTGACTACCACGGCATTATCTACCAGCATACCAATGGCTAGCATCAAGCCCATCATGCTAAGAATATTTAAGCTGTAGCCCAAAAAGTACATGGCGCCCAACGCCACAATCAGCGCGGCAGGCACCGACAACACCACAATCAGTGTCGTGGTAAGGTGTCGTAAAAACAGATACAGCACAATAAAAGACAGCAATGCGCCTATGCCGCCAGCTTGCAATAAATCGCTGAGCGATTTAGTGACGCTATCAGCTAAATCGTCCATCACATACAAGCTAATGCCGTTAAAAGCAGGATTATTATCAGCGGCAAGCACAATTTTCATGGCCGCACCGGCCACATCGACCAGATTCGCGCCTGACTCTTTAAACACATTCATACCTACCGCATAGGTTTGGTCTAAATGTCGGCCTTCTTCTTGTTTGGGTAATTCTAGTTCAACACTGGCGACATCACGCAGTTGCAGCCCTGGCCGAACCGGTAAGGCGGCAATTTCCGCTAGCTCTCGGTACTCACCAAGCGGTTTAACTAACACACTCTGTTCGCTATTTCTTAGCTCGCCGGCACTTAGCGCAAAGTTACTGCCGCGTAGCTGTGCCAGCAAGGCAGTAGGATCAACCTGTAAAGCGCGCATTTTATCTGGATCTAACCGAATAATAACTTGCCGCTTGTCCACGCCATACAGTTCCACTTTCGATACGCCCGGCACGCGCTCTAACGGCCGTTTAATTTGTTGCTCCAGCAAATCATAGGCCATAGCGAGATCGCGCTCAGAGGAGATCCGCAACTGAAAAATCGGCGCATCGCTGGTATTAAACTGAAAGAGTAATACGCGTTCGACATCATCCGGCAATAAGTGGCGAATGCTGTCTAAGCGTTCACGCACCTCTAGGCCCTTGCTGCTGATATTTTCATTCCAACGAAACTCCAGCGACACATCGCCACTATTTTCATTGGCATAACTGTTTAGCTCTTTAATGCCGCTTACCGTCGCCAATGCTTCTTCAAGCGGCCGCGTAATTAACCGCTCCACCTCGGCGGGGCTGGCATTTGGGTAAGGCACACTGACATACAGCTCAGGAATATCGATACCCGGAAACATTTCTAGCGGCAGTAAGCGGCTAGATAAACCGCCAAATAAGAGTAGCGAAATAAACAGCATACAAATGGTCACCGGCCGGCTTAACGCCAAGCGGGTTAACCAGAGTGGTTTATTATCGCTGCTGGCGTCTACTGCTGATGTGTGTTGTGTTACAGGCTCACTGGGTGGCAAAGGGGAAGTCATAGCGTCTCTCCCTTCGCGTGTGCCAAGGCCGCACTAACCTGCCGCTCTGACTGCAAACTGTATAGCACTGGAATAAACACCAGCGTTAACAAGGTTGCTAAACTTAAGCCAAAGATCACAGTAATGGCCATCGGGGCACGAATTTCACTACCGTCACCGGTGCCTAATGCCATTGGCATTAAGCCTAACACCGTGGTTAAGGTGGTCATTAACACTGGGCGTAACCGGCTTTGTCCTGCTTGAATAATAGCCTCGACCATGGCCATCCCGTCGGCACGTAATTGATTGATCCGATCAATTAACACAATCGCATTATTGACCACGATACCGGCCAGCATAATCAAGCCGATAAACACAATCACCGATAAGCGCGTATCGGTTAACCACAGCCCCAGCACAGCTCCCGCGCCGGCTAAGGGTACGGTAAAGAGGATAAGCAACGGCTGCAGTAAGTTTTCAAATTGTGAGGCCATCACCAGATAGACTAAAAAGATCGCGAGCAGCAAGGCGAACAGCAAGGAGCTATACGCGCGGGTCATTTCTTCGCTTTGCCCCATTACTGCGGCTTGTTGGCCTGGCGCTAGTACCATTTGGCTGAGTACCGCTTGCGCCGCCTCTGTGGCTTGCTCAAGATCACCATAAGCCAAGTTAGCACTGACAATGGCCACGCGCTGTTGCCCTACGCGAGTGATTTCGCTTGGGCCAATTTCACGACGAATTTGTGCTACCGCCGACAACGGTAAGGGCTCAGCGGCACCTGGGTTAATAATCAACTCAGCGAGCTGTAATTCATATTGTCGATACTGCTCGGCTAAACGCACGCGGATATCAATTTTGCGATCATTTACCGAATATTGCCCAGCGACTTCGCCACCAATATAGGTTGCCACGCGACGCGCCACTTGCTGTGCGGTCATGCCTAACTGCGCTAAGCGTGCATGATCAAAATACAAGGTAATTTCGGGCTGACCAGGGCGTAAGCTGGATTTAATGTCGGTAAAGCGGCCTTCATTGGCTAATCCTGCCATCAACCGCTCTGCGGTATCGGCTAAGGGCACCAGATCATAGCCACTGATCTCGATTTCTAAAGGGGTACTAAAGCTAAAGAGCTGGGGCCGGTCAAAGCGACTGGTCACGCCCGGTAATTGTGCCAAAGTCTGACGCAAACGGGCTTGTACTGCTTCTTCATCTTCTGGCAAGCTTTCGGGGGTCAGCACCACATGTAAGCGTCCCCAATGACTGCCGCCAATGGCCGGATCGACCGACATTTGCGCGCCGGTGCCGGCTAAACCATAGCTGCGCGCAACCACTGGGAAAGTACTGATTTCTGCAGATAATTGTTTCAGTAAGCCATCGGTTTGTTCAATCGCCGAGCCAACGGGTAATTGCACATCGACATAAAACTCGCCTTGGTTTAATTGCGGGATCACATCGGCACCGAGTCTGGGCAATAAACTAAAGCATAACCCCGCTAAACCTAAGGTCAGGACTAAGGTAAAGACTTTGGCTTTTAATGCCGCTTGTAACAAGGCTAAATAGGCGCGCTCTAGCACTGTTAATAGGCCTTGTACCGCTAATACGGCTGGACGTAGCAGCCAAAACAGCACTTTAGCCAACAGTTTATAAAGCATGCCGAATACTGTGATCAAAGCGACTAGCAGCAGATAGCCGCCACGCCCGACTAACCGAAACGGTAGCAACGGCCAATGATACCAACGCTGCGGCTTTAACGAGGCTAGCGGCAGTGGTGCGTCTTGCTGATCCACTTTACTGCGGCTACGTGCGGCCATGGTGGGGATCAGCGTTAGCGCAACGACCAAGGACACCAGCAGCGCAAAGGTGACAGTTAAGGCTTGATCGCGAAACAGTTGCCCAGCTATACCCTCAACAAACACCAGAGGGAAAAACACGGCTACCGTGGTCAGGGTAGAAGCGGTAATGGCCATCGCCACTTCGCCGGCACCTTTAACTGCCGCCTCTTTTGCCGCAAAGCCTTGTTCTTTATACCGCGCGATATTCTCTAATACCACGATAGCATTATCGACCAACAAACCTACCGCTAAGGCAATACCGCCTAAGCTCATCATATTTAAAGTAATATCCTGACCGTACATCAGATTAAAGGTGGCGATCACCGAAACTGGGATCGACACCGAGATGATAACAGTCGCCCAGACATTGCGTAAAAACAGATACAGCACCAGCATGGCGAGGATACCGCCGATAATACCGGCACTTTTCACATCGCTAATGGCTTGTTTGATAAACTGCGATTGATCGTAAAGCACTTCAAGCTGATAGCCAGCAGGTAACATTTTACGTAACTCTGGCAGGCGGTTTAATAATGCTTCGGCCACTTTAACCGAGTTGGCATCGCCCTCTTTATAAATGGCCAATTCAATCGCCTGCTGGCCATTGATGTAACTAATACTTTGCCGATCGGCAAAGGCATCACGCACTTGCGCCACATCTTTTAAGCGGATTTGGCTGTTGCCGACTGTGGTTAGATACAGGTTTTCAATCTCGGATAAATCAGCAAATTGGTTAATGGTACGGACCAAATAATCATAGGCAGGCGTTTCTAAGCGTCCACCGGCCAAATTGATATTTTCGGCTTTTAAACGCTGGCTAATTAAACTGATATCTAGCTGCAGTTGGCTGAGCTTTTGTGGATCAACCAAAATTTGAATTTCTTGCTTCAAGCCGCCATCAGGTCGCACTGCGGCGATGCCTGAGAAGGATTCTAAACGCCGACGAAAGTCTTCTTCCGCAAAGGTTCGCATGGCAACCAGATCGGCTTGCGTCATATCGGCCTTGGTTAATGACAAGCGCACCACAGGATCAAGATTAGGGTTAAACCGTAACACTAGCGGCTTATCGACATCGAGCGGTAAAAACAGCACGTCTAGTTTTTCGCGCACTTCTAACAGCGCCAAATCCATATCGGTACCCCAGTCAAACTCGAGCACCACATCAGAGCGGCCCGCACGCGATACCGAGGTGACTTTGCGAGCGCCTTTAACTGTGCCTAAGGCTTCTTCGACCGGCTTACTGACTAACTGCTCTACTTCGGCAGGGGCTGCACCTAGGTAAGTGGTGCGTACTGTTAAGCTGGGGTAGAATAAATCGGGCAGCAAATTAACGGCAATACGGCCAACCGAGACTAAACCAAATAACAATACGGCGAGAGTGAACATCCAAACCGTCACTGGACGAGCGACGGCAGTATTAACTAATTTCATTGGAAACGTCCTTGTTAGAATGCGCGTTCAGCGACCACATTGACTAAGCTTTGCGCTTTTAATGCTGCATGCCCTGCAATGACCACTTGCTCATCTAGGCTTACGCCTTGCAGAATTTCCACCACATTATCGGCGGTATAGCCGAGCGTGACTTGACGCTGTTCCACCCGATTTTCACTATCCAGCACCAATACACTTGGCAGATTATCCACCGTTAACAGCGCACGCTTGGGCACCAGTAAGGCTTGCTCGCGGGTATCAAATTTAATTTCAACTTGGCTGAACATGCCAGGCTTTAGTTGGCGTTGGCTATTGTCGATCAACAAGGTTGTGCGTACTGTGCCAGAAGCGGCATCGACCACCGGGGCCACACGACTGACAGCGGCGATAACATCAGGAACGCCGGCAAAGCTCAAGGTTGCGGCTTGACCAGCTTGCGCTTGTAACATTTGTTGTTCGGGTAAATGCACTACCGCTTCTAGCTGGATCTCACTAACAAGATGGAATAATGACTGAGCCGTTAGCTGATTAACCAGTTGCCCCGTTTTTACATAGCGCCGCGCTACTACGCCAGAGATGGGCGCCCGAATTTCAGTTTCGCGCAGGTTAAGTTCCACCAGTGAAACCGCGGCTTGCATGGCTTCGACTTGCCATTTCAGCTTGTCGTAAACATCGGTGCTGATCAATTTACGCTGATGCATTTCGCTCATGCGGGTTAATTCAGAACTTAAGCGACCTAACTCCGCTTTTTCGCGCGCCAGTTGATGGCGCTGCCGCTCATTTTCTAACACGGCCAATAATTGGCCTGCAGTGACTTGGTCACCTTCTTCAACCAGAATTTTTTCAACGATACCGTTGGTTTTTGCCATCACCTCCGCTTCGGCTCTCGCCGCCAACGTAGTCGTGGTGCGGTAACTGCTGCTGATCGCCCCCGTTTTTGCCCGAGCCACTTCTACCGGCAGCGCCACTTCCGCCGCTGGCGTACTATTACTCACACTTTGCGCTTGGTTACAGCCACTCAACAGCAAAGTACTGCTGAAGATTGCAACGGCTAAGGGCATCATTTTATTCATTTTTTATATTCCTTTACTTAAGGCGATGGTCGATTGCCTGAGATTGCACTCACTATGCCAAAAATTAATGAATTTTAATATCAATTACTTAGCTGAAAATTGTTACAAACTGCGACAAATGAAACACCAAAAAATAGTCAAAATCACCACATTTTAGCCAACAACTGGTCCAACCGCACTCCGGTACCGGCCAGACCTCTGAGCTCCTACCGGTACCGGAGACCGGTGTGACCTCAGAGGTCTGGCCGGTACCGGAGACGTTAGAGTGTATACTCTAATTAAGGAACGCATTATACTGTGCGACTTTGTTTCAACAAGGTGTACAGAACATGCTTAAAAGAACCACTCTCGCTGCCGCAATTCTGCTGGCATTAACCTGTCAAACCGCGCAAGCCGAAGGCTACAAATTATTAGAACAATCGGTAAGCAGTATGGGCAATGCCTATGCTGGGCGCGGTGCGCAAGTTACTGATGCCACGCTGGTTTACTCTAACCCTGCGGCGATGGTGCACTTAACAGGCGAACATTTCTCAGGTGGTTTAAACCTGATCCATGCCCGTACCAACTATTCAGATGTCACCGCGCTCAATGCCCGAGGAGAGCAAGTTGCTGGTCGTGATAGCGGCAAAGCTTTACTGACCGAGCTGGTGCCCTTTGCGTTTTATTCACAACAATTAAGTGAAGATGTAACTTGGGGCTTAGGCTTTTACGTGCCCTTTGGCTTGTCGTCAAATTACCAACAAGACTGGGCCGGCCGTTATTTTGCCGACGAAACAGCGGTAAAAGTCTTAAGTCTGCAACCGGCTATCGGTTACAAATTAACAGACTGGCTCTCGGTAGGTGCAGCGGTCAGTTTAAACCGCGCTGAAGGCTTACTCTCCAAATACAAAGATCACGCTGGCCTGTGTGAACTTGGTACCGGCATTAATCAATTGGTTGGCCGTGATGTTTACAATGCCGCTTTCTGCGATAGCCATTATGAAGTTTCAGGCCATGACATTAGCTGGGGTTACACCTTAAGTTTGCATGCTGAGCCCCTGCAAGGCACAAAGTTAGCGCTGGTTTACCATTCGGCGGTGCGCTACACGCTAAAAGGCGATTCGGAAATTACCAATACGCCGATCACTGCCGCGACTGCAGGAAACACGCCTGGCTTGGTAGCGATTTCGCCAAACTTACCGCTACTAGATACCAACACCGGCAAACTGGCTTCGCGTGATTTATTGGTAGAGAAAAGTAAACTTGACCTCACCACGCCCGCCACCTTGACCTTTGCTATCGATCAGCAAGTAAGCCAACAACTGTCTTTACAAGCTAGTGTACTGTGGACAGGTTGGAGCAAATTTCAAAGCATTGATATTATTAGTGATGATAGCTCACCCTCGATCTCAATTAGCACAGGCCCAGCTTTAGGCGAAAGTGGCTATATTGGCTATATTCCGCAGTATTGGCACGACTCCTGGTCAGTATCAGTAGGCGCAACCTACCAGTACCAGCCTACGTTAACCTTACGTGCCGGCATTGCTTATGATGAAAACCCCATCAGCAAAGCCCGTAAAACCGCGCGTATTCCAACCTCAGATCGGGTTTGGTTAAGCGCAGGTTTCACCAAAGCCTTAAGCCCATTAAGCAGCTTTGATGTGGCTTATGGTTATATGTTTATGGATGACGTGAGCATTAACGAAGCAGAATACGGTGTGGCAGGTAACAGGTTAAACTTTGCCAATGTGCAAGCAAGCTATTCGCATAGCGCTCATGTTATTGCGCTGCAGTATAATCGTAAATTCTAAGTAGTATCTCGCCCGCTGCTGTTACCTCAGCGGGCGTTCAGTTTACCCACGCTATACTTCAATCACTTCCGCCCTAGTGGCGCCTTAAGAAACAATTAAGCCAAACGGAAAGGCCTAGGTAAGCGTAATTATTTACGTTAGACTTAAGCCCTTAGCCGATTTCTTTCTAAACCGAGGTGTCAGATGTTTTCGTTAAAATCACTTAAAAACATATCCTTAGTATCTGCCCTACTGATTACGCTGGCAGCCTGCACTAGCCCGAAACAAGCAAAAATTGATTTCGACAAAGAGACCAATTTTAAGCAATACCAAACCTTTGCTTTTTATCAAACCGTAAAAGCTGAACCCTCAGAAACTGCAGAGGCGACAGCCGCACCAACCTATGATCCCTTGGTTGACCAGCATATCAAAGCTGCTATTAGCCGCGAAATGACGGCACTGGGTTACCGTTATGCCCCTGAATCTGCAGAACTGTTGGTTAATTACTCCACTAATACAGAAACGCGGGAAGATATCCGCACTTCGCCTTTTCGTATTAACGCCAGCTATGGCTTTTTTGGGCGTAACTCTGCGTTTCACTTAGGGATGCCGCTGTATGGAGAAGTTGAAACGCACCGCTACCAAGTCGGCTCCTTACTCATTGACGTAGTGGATGCAGCAGCGAATCGCTTAATTTGGCAAGGCATGTTGGAAGGTAAACTTAACAAAAAGGCGTTACAGCAGCCTGAGCAAGCTATTAACGAAGCCGTTGGCATTATTTACCAGAGCTATCCCACCCGTTTAGCTAGTACAGCGGCGAAATAACGCTTAGTTACTAGCAGCGACAGCAAAGAATCGAAAAAATGGGGGCTAAGGCCCCCTTTCACTAAATAAATGTGAACACTTGAGGAAGGAAAAACCTGCTTACTATGTCCGGTAATGATGTCAATTTGATGACAGCGCAGCAATCGACTGCAGAGCCAATCCGTTTAGCAAAACGTCTGGCACAAAGTGGTCTTTGCTCACGCAAAGAAGCCAGCCGTTTAATCAGTGCCGGCCAAGTCACTGTGAATGGCCAGCCAGCTTTGCACAGTATGGCAGTAAGCGCAAAGGATCAGATTGAAGTTGCAGGGAAGACGTTAGCGGCAGTTAAAGCCTTAGAATATTGGCTTTATCATAAACCTGTTGGCATTGACTGTAATAACAAACCCGCGGATCCCGCAAGCATCGCGCAACTGCTAAAGCTATTGCCTGAACGGGTTTT
>CAZNXI010000129.1:0-8919 GCA_964577005.1 uncultured Rheinheimera sp. | reverse complement strand
TCTGTGATATTGCCGCCAAAGTTTGGTGTAAAACCGCCAGGGAACATGGAGAAAAAGGTAAAGCAGTTACTCGGTAGGGCGCCAACTCGAGCAGTAATCTCGCCATGGTTAAGCTTACGGTCGCCATCAAATAACGAAACATTGGCACAATTACCGGCGCCAGTAGTGTCGATTACTTCTAACGTTTGGCCACCGTCATTCGAGAATACGCCACCACGGGTATGCGGGTTACGGTAATAAAAACCACCGATGACATCGCGCTCGGCATAGTTACCAAATAAGTAGGCTGAACGATCATTACCCAGTTCTAGACCTGAGTTAAAAAAGAAGGTGAAATCATCTTTTACTTCAGGTGAACCCCAAATTTGCGCAATCGGCGCAATGTCTGGGTTTCCTTGAGCCGCGAGAGTGGCTGCATCACCACGTTGTACGCTGCGGCTTGTAGGATCCACATTTTTGTATTGTAAACTGACGTTCACAAAACCATCTTGGGTAAGTGGCATACCAAAATTAGCAGCTAGCTCAGTTGAGCTGCCATCACCTTCATAATATTCACCTTGTTTTACTTCAATGGTGCCGCCATCCGCATTATCTTTTAAAACAAAGTTAATTACCCCTGCGATGGCGTCAGAACCATATTGTGCGGCTGCGCCATCACGTAAAACTTCAACTTGCTTTAATGCGATGCCCGGAATGACCGAAATGTCAGGCCCTTGCGCGCCATCATTAATACCACCGCCTAGAAAGGTAATAACGGAAGCACGATGGCGTCTTTTACCATTTAACAAAACTAAGGTACTGTCTGATGACAGACCACGTAAGTTAACAGGACGTGTTAACGTTGCGGTATCACTTATAGGATTCGCGTGCACATTAAGTGATGGAATGGTTGTGGTCAGCATGTTAAGCATGTCGCTACTGCCATTTTTCATTAGCTCATCGCCATCGATAATATCAACAGGGACGGGTGAGTCTGCAATAGACCTCGGAGCTAAACGTGTACCAACCACAGCAATTTTTTCGACTTTTGTCTCAGCGGCCACGGTTTCATCTGCTAGTACAGACGAAGAGTAAACACCAAAGGCTAAACTGGAAGCCAGCGCATATTTTACGGCCCGACTGACTGGATGATAATATTTAGGTTTATTCATGACTTTTTCCTGGATAATTAATGGAACGGTCTGCGGACGCTTCGCTGTATTATTTTGGCGTCTTAATAAACATATTTTATAAATTGCATGCTGTCTATCTTATTTGTACAGCATCTTAACGCAGGTGGTGGTTTTTTAATCTAACCTTAATCGTTATAGGGACAAGAATGACAGAATTATCTAAAAACAGGATTTCATCGGTTAAATGGGAGCTCAAGCCTTTGGTGCGTCAGTTTTATGCGGCCACGGTTGAGTTGGCAAATGGCATACATGGCGCCGGCTATTTAACTGAAGATCTATTAGCGGTTATGGTGAGTCAAGGTGCTACTCAGACGGCTAACGCCAGCTTTGTAGCCATTGTTGGCGAGCAGGTGGTTGCTTATCGACTGAGTTTTTTAGCCGGTAAGTGGTTACCCGATGAATGGTGTACCCAAGAGCAGTGGCCGGTACCCGCTTCTAACATGGCGTATTTTAAGTCAGTGGCGGTAAGTCCTACGCTGCAAGGCTTGGGTATCGGTCAGGCGTTGTTACAACACTCTATTGGCGTGTTAAGGCAGCAGGGTGCGACTGCAGGGCTGGCTCACCTTTGGCGGGAATCGCCTAATAACAGTGCAGTTCGCTATTTTACAAAAGCGGGTGGCGAGTTAATTAAAATCCATGAAAATCGCTGGCAACATTTATCAGCACAAGGGTATGCTTGTCCACGTTGTCGCTCACTTTGCTGTTGCAGCGCTGCTGAAATGGTATTGCGGTTTTAAAGATAACTTCACTGTTTTTACCTTAAATAATAATGAGAAAGATATGACGTTTTGGCCTGAGTTTTTGTTAATTGCCACCGCACATTTATTGGCGGTGGCAAGTCCTGGACCTGATTTTGCGATTGTGCTGCGTTACGCCGTGCGTTATGGCAGAACCACGGCAATTTATACCAGTCTAGGCATTGGTTGCGCCATTTTATTACATGTGACCTATTCGTTAGTAGGGATTGGTGTATTAATTCAAACGACGCCTTGGCTATTTCAAGCATTGTCAGTGTTGGCTGCCCTGTATTTAATTTATCTGGGGCAGGGTGCTATTCGCGCCAAAGCACCAGCAAGCACTTCGGATACTTTGGCAACAGAACAAGTGCTAGCATGGCCCGCGCCACGCGCAGCATTTTACGCTGGCTTTATTACTAATGGTTTAAACCCCAAAGCGACGTTATTTTTTTTATCCTTGTTTGCGGTGGTGATTTCGGCCGAAACACCCTTAGCGTATAAAGCCTTTTATGGTGTTTATATGGCCTTGGCCACGGCAGCTTGGTTCACCTTGTTATCGTTTTTGCTAACTCAAAGTAAGGTGAGATATTTTTTACTGGCAAAAGGATTTTGGTTTGATCGTATCATGGGCATTTTACTGCTTATGCTGGCGGGGCATTTATTGTTAAACAGCTTTACGGCTTAACTTGGTGTTTTTAAAGCTTGCCGTTATAATGCGCGCCGCCATAACGGCCTTAACGTAATTGCACTGGATTTACGATCCAGCCGAGCAAGAGGAAAACCCATGTTTGTTGTTGCAGCACTGTATAAATTCGTTGATTTGCCTGATTATGAAGCATTACGCGAACCGCTTTATAATCATATGGTCATGCATAAAGTAAAAGGCACCTTGTTATTAGCTGCTGAAGGGATTAATGGCACAATTTCCGGACCACGCGAAGGGATAGATGCTGTGTTAGCATGGTTAGCTGACGATGGCCGCTTCGTTGGTATGAGTTATAAAGAATCCTTTGCGGAAGAACAAGCCTTTTACCGTACTAAAGTGAAGCTTAAAAATGAAATTGTGACCATGGGTGTGGCTGGGATTGATCCTAAACACATTGTCGGTACTTATGTAAAAGGAGATGACTGGAATAAGCTGATCAGTGATCCTGAAACCATCCTCATCGATACCCGCAATGACTATGAAGTGGCTATTGGTACTTTTGAAGGTGCAATCAATCCGAATACCACCAATTTCCGTGAGTTTCCGCAATGGGCTGCAGAAAATTTAGATAAAACCAAGCATAAGAAAGTCGCCATGTTTTGTACTGGCGGTATTCGCTGTGAAAAGTCTACGGCTTTTCTAAAAGAGCAAGGCTTTGAAGAAGTGTATCACCTTGATGGCGGTATCTTAAAATACCTTGAAGAAATGCCGGAAGAGCAGAGTAAATGGCAAGGTGAGTGTTTTGTCTTTGATCAGCGTGTCGCTGTTAAGCATGGTTTAGCACAAGGTAGCTATGATCAATGTTATGCCTGCCGCATGCCGTTATCCGCAGCTGAAATGCAGTCTGCACACTATGTTAAAGGTCTAAGCTGTCCGCATTGTTTTGATAAAACGACAGAGGAACAAAAAGCGGCTTTTGCTGAGCGGCAACGGCAAGTAGAACTTGCCAAGCAACGTGGTGAGAAACATATCCGTGATGGTAAATTCGAATAACAGGTTATTTTAACCAGCCAGCCAGTGTCATACTGGCTGGTTAACTTCAAGTCAGACTTGCCAGCAACCGTAGCTACTCTAAAGCTAACTGCGCACCAAGTTGGTTAAGTGTCTCTATAAAATCCACGTCTTCGTTTGCAACAGCTTTAATCTCTGAGTAAAGGGCAATCGCTTTAGCTCGTTGATCTTGTTGTAAGTACAGTTGTGCCAAACGAAGTTTAGCCCGGTGTAATCTGGGCTGTTGGCTGTCTTGATAAAAGGTTAGGTAGCGTTCCAAAGCCGCAATTCCTTCGACTTGAAATTTGCCGGTAAACACGGCTAAACGACCGATTTGAAAATGGGTACTCTGTAGTTGTATTGGTTCAGTTAGCAGAGGTAATGCTTTTAGGTAGGTTTTTTGCGCGACAAGAAAAGCACTTTGTTGGCTTAACAAATTGGCTTTACGAATTAACAACACCGCATTTTCAGGATCTATGGTTAATTGTTGTTCCAAAATGTGTAAGGCTTCATTAACTCTGTCCTCTTGGACGGCGATATTCACTCGAGCAAGAATGCCTTGTATTTGGTTCAGTTCGCTCAGTTCAGTAACACGTTCCACCGCTAATGTCATACTACCACCGACATTAGCTGGCGCAGTTTGATAGAAACTAATTAATGCATGTTGTGCTTGAAAGTTAGTCGGCTCAAGGCGTATAGCTTCGAGTAATAATCCAAGCGCATCATTTGCCCTTTTTCGCGCATTGAAAACACTGCCAGTGTTTGCAAGCACAAGTTTATTCAACGCGGCTTGCGTTAAAATACCACTATGTTCAGGATAAGCTAACACTAACGTATTTAGTAAGGTATTGGCTTCTTCTCGCAATTGTTGTTGTATTAGTGTCCGAACTTGTAACAACATCAGGTCTGGATGCTGTTGGGCTTTGTCAACAGCGTCTATCGCATGCAAAAGTTGTTGATACTGTGCGCGTTCAAAGAGTTGTTGTAACTCAATGGGTACAACCGCTACTGCGGGAAAGCTTAATAATAAGGTAAGTAAAACAGATTTCATTGTGGGGAGCCGGCTAAACCAGTGTAATTTTATCAGGTGATTTTAACGTAAAACCGGTGATAATAGCTATGTTAGTCTGGTATTTCTATACTCAGATCACTAACAGGCACACTGCAACAAGGCAAAAACTCACCGCGCCGAACGAAGGCTAAGGGCTCTTGTAGGTATTGCACTTGGCCGCAGACTAATTTACAACGGCAGGCACCACAAAACCCTTCACGGCATTGAAAACTGACACTCTGCTTATTGGCTTCAAGGAACTCAAGCAAATTTCGGCAACCACTGTTATACAACAGTGGTGCCTGACCATTAATACTAATATTTGGCATTGAACTTACAAATCGAAATCGCCAAATTCAGCGCTATCCACTTCGTTATCTATTTGCCCAACGAGGTAAGAACTGATCTCTGATTCTTGCGGTGCAACCTGTACATTATCAGAAACCAACCAAGTATTAATCCATGGAATGGGATTTTGGGTAGTCGCAAAACGCGGTTTTAAGCCTACTGCTTGCATCCTGCTATTGCTGATATATTCCACGTATTGGCATAAGATGTCTTTATTTAAGCCAATCATAGAGCCGTCTTTAAACAGGTAAGCTGCCCAGTCTTTTTCCTGCTCTGCAGCTAAGGTAAAAATAGCATAGGCTTCTTCTTCACATTCTTGTGCAATATCGGCCATTTCTGGATCATCATCACCACTGGCCATGATATTTAGAATATGTTGCGTACCGGTAAGGTGCAATGCTTCGTCACGGGCAATTAAACGGATGATCTTGGCATTACCTTCCATTAATTCACGCTCAGCGAAAGCAAAACTGCAGGCAAAACTCACATAAAAGCGGATAGCTTCCAGTACATTGACTGACATCATACAAAGGTAGAGACGCTTTTTCAGCTCATGTAAGGTGATCTTTTCTACCTTACCATTGATCGTGTGTTCACCTTCACCACAGCGCTGGTAAAGATTAACTCCATCGATTAGCGCATCATAATAGCGAGTCACATCCTGTGCCCGTTCCAGAATTTTCTGGTTAAGCATAATATCATCGAACACTTTATGTGGTTCAGCCGTAATGTTGCGCACAATATGCGTATAGCTGCGGCTATGAATGGTTTCACTAAAAGCCCAAGTTTCTATCCATGTTTCTAATTCTGGAATCGAGACGATGGGTAATAAGGCCACATTTGGCGAACGACCTTGCACAGAATCCAGTAAGGTTTGGTATTTTAGATTACTTAGGAAAATATGTTTTTCATGTTCAGGTAATTGTTGAAAATCAATCCGATCTTTACTGACATCAATTTCTTCTGGTCGCCAGAAAAAACTCAGCTGTTTTTCAATCAGCTTTTCAAAAATGGGATATTTCTGCTGATCATAGCGGGAAACATTCACTGCATTACCAAAGAACATTGGCTCTTTGAGTTGGTCGTTAATGTTGCGGTTAAAAGTTGTGTACGCCATGCTGATTATTTATCCTGAAAAACATTGTTACTAACATATATAACTGAGGAAGAGCGGCAGAACCGCTCTTGTTGTTTGTTAAATTTTACAAGCACCACCTGCACAGCCATCGTCTTCTGCCGTACCTTTAATATCATCTTGCAGATCCGCGGCGCCATCCCGTGTATTATGATAATACATGGTTTTTACACCAAGTTTGTAAGCATTCAGTAAGTCTTTTAATAAGACTTTCATCGGCACTTTACCTCCATCAAATTTCGATGGGTCGTAGTTGGTATTTGCAGAAATGGTTTGGTCGATAAACTTTTGCATTATCGCAACCAGCGCCAGATAACCGTCATTAGTGGGAATATCCCAAAGTAGCTCATACTGGTCTTTTAAACGATCATATTCAGGTACAACTTGTTTCAGAATACCGTCTTTGCTTGCTTTTACACTAATATGGCCTCGTGGTGGCTCAATACCATTCGTTGCGTTCGAAATTTGCGATGAGGTTTCCGACGGCATTAATGCCGATAATGTCGAGTTTCTTAAGCCATACTGTAAAATGTCTTTACGTAACTGCTCCCAATCTAGATGTAGCGGTTCCTGACACACTTTATCAAGATCTTTTTTATAGGTATCAATAGGCAAGATCCCTTGGGCATAGGTTGTTTCATTAAACTTTGGACACGGGCCACGTTCTTGTGCCAGTTTTACCGAAGCTTTTAACAAATAATACTGCATCGCCTCAAAGGTACGGTGTGTTAAACCATTGGCGGAACCATCAGAATATTTAACCCCATGTTTGGCCAAATAGTAAGCATAGTTAATGACACCAACACCCAGGGTACGGCGCGCAATAGAAGCAGAGTAGGCGGCAGGGATCGGATAATCCTGATAGTCTAACAAGCTATCTAATGAACGTACGGCTAATTCAGCCAACTCATCTAGCTCAGCTAAATCCGTTATTGCACCAAGGTTAAAGGCTGACAATGTACATAGCGCAATTTCACCATCGGGGTCGTTGACATTAGATAATGGCTTGGTAGGTAAAGCAATTTCCAGACACAGATTACTTTGTCTTACCGGCGCAAGTTCTGGGTTAAAAGGGCTGTGGGTATTACAGTGGTCAACGTTTTGTAAGTAAATACGGCCGGTACTGGCGCGTTCTTGCATGAACAGGGTGAACAGTTCAATGGCTTTAATTCGTTTTTTCCGAATTGTGCTATCTGCTTCATATTTTACATAGAGCGCTTCAAAACGTTCTTGGTTTTCAAAGAACGCATCATATAAGCCTGGCACATCAGAAGGACTAAATAAGGTGATATAGTCGTCTTTAATTAAACGTTGGTACATCAAACGGTTAAATTGAACACCATAATCTAGATGCCGTACACGGTTTTCTTCTACACCACGGTTATTTTTAAGAACCAGTAAAGACTCAACTTCTAAATGCCAAAGTGGATAAAATAAGGTCGCTGCACCGCCGCGAACACCACCTTGCGAACAGCTCTTAACGGCGGTTTGAAAATGTTTATAAAAAGGGATACAACCCGTATGAAAGGCTTCACCATTGCGGATTGGACTACCTAGCGCGCGGATCCGTCCGGCATTAATACCAATGCCTGCCCGCTGACTCACATATTTGACGATAGCACTGGCGGTAGCATTAATAGAATCGAGGCTGTCGCCGCATTCGATTAACACACAAGAACTAAATTGACGAGTAGGAGTACGAACACCTGACATGATCGGTGTAGGAAGCGAGATTTTAAATAACGATGTTGCATCATAAAAGCGACGGACATAATCAAGTCGATTACTCTTTGGATAGTTAGCAAACAAGCAGGCTGCAACTAACATATAAAGAAACTGTGCACTTTCGTAAATTTCGCCAGTAACCCGATTTTGGACTAAATATTTGCCCTCTAGCTGTTTCACGGCCGCGTAGCTAAAGTTTAAATCACGGCTGTGATCAATAAAGCTATTTAGCTGTTCAATTTCTTCGCGGCTGTAGTCAGCTAATATATGTGCGTCATAGCGTTTCGCTTCGACCATTTTTACAAGGTGCTGATACAAGTGCGGTGGCTCAAATTGACCGTAAGCTTTTTTGCGCAAATGGAACACGGCTAAGCGTGCAGCTAAGTATTGATAATCTGGCGTTTCTTTAGCAATAAGATCGGCCGCAGCTTTGATGATCGTTTCATGGATATCAGAGGATTTTATTCCGTCATAAAACTGAATATGTGATTTTAACTCAACCTGTGATACCGAGACATTGGTTAGGCCTTCGGCTGCCCAGGTTATAACCCGATGAATTTTGTCCAAATCAAGAGGCTCACGTCGCCCATCGCGTTTAGTCACAGATAAAGTTTGAGTCATCGCTGAAGTGTTCCATTTCTTTATAAATTTGGTTAAACCATGCACTGAGCAAGGCGAGAAAATACACGGACGTTGCCGACGAATTACACAACATATGGGTGTATTTCAAAAGTCGATCACAAGATAGTGTGTATTTTTGTATTTTGCAAGGGAGGATATAGGGCTAACACTAGCAAGAAAGTTAAGGGGTAAGTAGCTGCTAACCTGCAGCTCAGTGTGTGTGGTCTTGCCCCATTTAGGCAAGCATTTTTATAGAAAATTTTCTTAAAAATTTATTTGTTCTATAAACAGACATTTTAAGATCTACTGGTTATTTAGCCATCGTCAGGCGAGAGCTAAATAACCGAACCCTAATCTTTAATTTGGTTTTCGTGCGACAACAAAATAGTTAACGTCCAATCCTGGGCCAAGTTTAAAGCTATTATGGAGCGGAT
>CAZNXI010000128.1:0-8983 GCA_964577005.1 uncultured Rheinheimera sp. | reverse complement strand
CCAAAAAATTGGGCGCGATCGGTTTCATATTGCGTGTGCGCAGAGGGTGGTTTTTTTACTGATCCGTCTTGCGCCTTGTCTGTCGCGTCATCCGCGTAATAGTCACCCTCGACAACCGCAAAGTGTGCCAGCCAAATAGGGCTTTCATCGGGTTTGCGGGCGCGGCGGGTCGCAATTAACGCATTGTAGCTGGGTAGGAATTCTGTTTGGACAAAAAGTTTGGAAAAAGCCGGATGTGCATTATCATTGCTGGCAAGGTTTAGCACCAGTTCGGTATAAGACGTCAGCTCGATATCCCGACTCAGCTGGCTATGATTAGATAAGGTTACGCGCCGCACTTCGCCATCATGCTCTGCGGATACCAAAATATCCAACTTGGTGGTTAAATCCGCTTGTTTACAACAGAACTCGGCATGATCTTCGCTAAATACCGCGCTAAACTGCTGCTTTGTTGCCGTCTGTTGCTGTACGTCCAGCGGCTGTAAGGTGGGTGACCAACGTGCGCCGCTTGCCCGATCCCGTAGCAAAATATAACTGCCCCAAGGATCACAGCTGCTATCTTCTCGCCAGCGGCTAATCGCTAAACCACACCAGTGACTATAACCTCCACCAGTTGCGGTTAGCATCACGGAATACCGGCCATTAGACAAAATATGGCTTTGTGGTGTGCCGCTGGCAGTGGGGTCCAAGTGCCGCTCTGTTAAAGGCTCGTTTTTTATCGCATCATGTGCGGTACTCAATTGCTCTGCCTGAGGCATGGCATTGGCGGCACTGCTGGGCGGACGTTCTTGCAACAACAGTTCGCACGCCTTAATCATCGGTTCGCGGTGAAAGCGGTTACGCATCATGCCGTGTTGGAGTGTGTTAGCCAGTGCGATTAAGGTCATACCTTGGTGATGCGCCATCACACTGGCAATCAATACCGGCCCACTTTGTTCAGGCCGTCTAGCACGGGTATAGTCTAGCGCTTCATAAAAGCCATAGTTGCCCAGCATGCCAAGTTTTTGTAATGCTTCAAAATTATCATGAGCGGCCGGCGCATTTATCATGGCGGCTAAAGCCGTGGCATAGGGGGCAATGACCACATCTTGTGCTAGCCCACGTTTTAGCCCCAAGCCAGGGACACCAAAGTTAGAATATTGGTAATTCAAGGCTAAATCGCGAGCATTAAAGGCCGACTCTGAAATGCCCCAGGGCACCTGTAATTGCTTGGCATAGCGCATTTGCTGCACAACGATTAAGCGGTTACTTTGCTCTAATAAGCTATTGGCGGGAGCATTCATCACTAACGCTGGCATAAGGTATTCAAACATTGAACCCGACCAGGATAACAACGCGAAACCATCGGCCACCGGGGTCAGGCTGCGGCCTAAACGAAACCAGTGCTTACTGCTAATATCGCCTTTTGCAATGGCAAATAGGCTGGCCAGCCGCGCCTCTGAGGCCAGCAAGTCATAACAGCTGTGGTCAAGCTGATTGTCCGATACGTTATAGCCAATGGCTAATAAATTGCGTTCGGTGTTCAGTAAAAACTTAAAATCCATCGCTATGGCCAGCGTTCTGGCTTGCGCTGCTAGGTGCGTCATGCGCTGTTGCAGCTGCAGCTGTTGAGATGGGCTGGCCACCTGGTCAAATTGATGCTCAGCTAAGCTATCCACTATGGCTTGTAGGTAAAATACCAGGCTGTGCTGGTCGGCAGTTTGCTCATCAATTTTTCCACCCTTTTTTTCGCCATCTTGTGCGCTAACCGCGCAGATCTCTTTCCCCAGCACTAAAGCGCTTAAGGCCAGCTTTCTCAAACTAGGCGTTAACAGAGCCAATCGGCTCGCGGCGGCTAACTGCAAAGCCATCGTTGCTAGCGTTACGGCGAGGGGGTGTTGCTTGGCCTCGGCAGGCAGGTGCAGCTTAGCTAAGGCCAAATTATCCTGCAGCCCCTGTAGCGCGTGAGCACTGATCGGAGTTAATTGCCATTCGTCACAAGCATTGGCTAAGGCAATTAAATGCCCAGCCAGATTACCGCTATCGACGGCAGATACATAAATAGGCGCTAACGGTGCAAGTGTTTGGGTGTCGTACCAATTATAGAGATGCCCGCGATACAGCGGTAATTTTTGCAAGGTGGCCATACAGGCTTCCAGCCGTGTTACCGCCGCATGGGTGCCTGCCCAGCCAAACTCTCTGGCTACGACGGTCGACAGTAAATAGACACCGATATTGGTGGGTGAGGTGCGGTGAGCCACCTTGGTACCAGGCTGAAACTGCACATTATCTGGCGGTAGCATATGATCAGCGGTGCAAACAAAATGTTCAAAGTAACGCCAAGTACGTCTGGCAATTAAGCGCAGCCTCGCTGCTGCAGCAGTCGATAACGGCGCGACCGGATGTAAGGATGAGGGAAGACTAAGCCAATACGCCAAAGCGGGTGCCAAACACCAAAGTAATACCAGCGGCAGCAATAAAGGCGCATGTTGAGGGGCTAAGCCGAAAAGTAACGCCATGCCCGCTAACACCAGTATTATTGAGGGTGCCATTTGCCGGTAAAACCCTGAGAGAGTCAGGCGTTTGGCACTGGTTGTCTGCGCAGCGGTAACCCATTGCAGCATATGACGGTGGCTAAAAAACGTGCGCCATAGTGTGGTGCCGATGGCATGGCTCATCTGCCAAGCCTGATCGGCCAGAAACACCACAGTTAATAGGCTTTGGTTAAGGCGCTGCAGCAATGCAGTAAAGTATTGTTGTACTGGTCTATACCATACATTGGTATCGCCTCGAGTAAGGCGAAGTTGGGGCCAGAGCCGCAGACGATGCGGTAACAAACTAGGTAAGAGCAGCGAGCCGAGTAGCAGCGCTATGGCGAGCATGGCACTGGGCCAAGGTATTAGCGCTGCTGCAAACAAGGCCAGCAAACTGATCGGCGCTATTAAGCTGCGTCGCAGATTATCGAACATTTTCCAGCGGCCCAGCGTTGCTAAGCCGCTGCAGTGTTTCCCAGGAAATAACCAAGGCAGTAATTGCCAGTCACCCCGAGTCCAACGATGTTGGCGTTGCATGGCAACGTTATACTGCGCAGGAAAGTCTTCAACGACTTCAATATCGGATACCAGAGCGGATCGCGCTAGGCTGCCCTCAAACAAGTCATGACTGAGTAAGGTGTTGTCGGGCACTTGGTCAGATAACGCAGCGGCAAAGGCGGCAACATCGTAAATGCCTTTACCTGTAAAGGAACCTTCTAGAAATAAATCCTGATACACCTCGGAGATGGCCCCCGCATAGGGATCTAAACCTGCCGGCCCCGAGGTTAATCGTTGATAGCGCGAGCCTAAATGCGCCGCCGTCAGCATAGGCGTAACCCGAGGTTGTAAAATGCCGTATCCGGCTATCACGCGTTGTTTAACGGGATCGTATTGTGCCTGATTTAGTGGATGGGCTATTTTGCCGACCAGCCGCAACGCCGCATCGCGCGGTAGCTGGGTATCTGCATCTAAGGTGAGCACATAGCGCACCCCGGCTGGCACCTGATGACTCATTAAGGGCAAGTCGGCGCTTGCACTCAAAAAATACTGCTGGCCCTTGCCTTGAAGCAGCGCGTTTAATTGCATTAGCTTGCCACGTTTTCGCTCCCAGCCCATCCATATTTGCTGCTGTGGATTAAACTGCCGTGGCCGGTGTAACAACATAAAGCGAGGTGGATCACCCGCTATGCTATAGCGGTGATTTAATTGTTGGATACTGGCGCAAGCCAATTGCAATAACGGCAGATCGCTGCTGAGCGTTTGTTGTTGAGCATCGGTAAAGTCAGACAGTAAGGCAAAGTACAATTCGCCGGTGCCACTTGCTAAAAAATGCACTTCCAGTCGGGAGATTTGCGTTAACAAATCCGCGTGATCCGTGAGTAGCGTCGGCATAACCACCAGGGTGCGGTAACGCAAGGGGACGCCTTGCCGAAGCGCCAAGGCCGGTAATGGCGCAGGCTGACTTAGCCAGTGAACCAAGCGGTGTAACAGTGTGCTCGCCAGCTCACTGGCGGGTAACAAACCCAGTAGCACGAGCAGCAGTATGCTGGTCGGTGTGGTGACAGACAGTAGCCAAGCTGCCAACAGCAATAACCCAGCAGTGAGTAAGCTAAAAAGGCTAATATAGCCCCATATACCACTCCTTTTGCAAAGACGGCCCACCCGTTGCAACAGAGTACTTTTAAAGCCAAGTTGCTGTTCTAAGGTTGAACGCCCTGCACCTATTAAGTAATAGCCAGGATCGCCCTCGCGCGAGGCTTGTATAAGATGCTCTGTGTGGTTGGCGGCATAGTTAGCGTTATGCAGTGCCTGACCAGCCACGCGCAGTTCAGAGCAGTTGGCGCCGCGCGACAGTTGTTCAATGGCGCTACGGTAAAGATTGCGGCTACTAAAATCCATCGCCGCAAAGTGACTGCTCGCGCTTAAGCACTGATCAACCAAACTGACACTTTCAAATAGCTCTGCCCAGTCGATCGCCGCAATGCTGCGCAGACTGGTCATGACATTACGCACACTGACATTGGATGCCCCTTGCCGCTGGATCACCGTGGATACCACGTCGTCAGTATGAGTCGATTGTAACGCAAGCTGTTGCTCCAGCCATTGCAATGCAGGGGTGACAAAGGGATCTTGATCACGTAGTCGCTTCACCAGCTGAGCGGCAAAATTATCACTGAGTACCGCGTGGTTCCATTTACTCAAGCCCGATTGCAAAGCATGGTTTAGTGTAGTGGGCTGTAAAAGTTGGTCTGCTAATTGGTCTGCGGCAGCACGCTCCTGCATACCTAGGCTTATTTCATCGGTAAGGCGCCGCAAGTTTTCCAGTAATACGATACGCAATGTAATGGCGACCGCCCATAGCTCACCAATACTCAGCGGTTGTTCCTGCTGATAAGCATTCAGAAAGCGATTGAGGATCAGGGGGTCAAAATGACTATCGGTGTGGGCAACATAAGCCCAGGCTAAGCCGAATACGCGTGGATAGCCCTGAAAGGGGCCATTAGCCAGCTTAGGCAGCTGCCGATAGTAGCCTGTGGGTAAATCGGAGCGAATTTCCCTGACGTGCTGCTCCACCAAGTGATAATTGTCCAACAGCCATTCTGCTGCAGGGACTATAGTGTGGCCCTTGGCCAGCTCGGCGGCACTTTGCCGATAAGCTGCCAGTAACACCCTGGCATTAGTGTTTAAACGCTGCTGCAGTGGATTGCCCAGCTTTGCGCTCAGTTGGAGGGGCCAGCTAGTCGCATCTTGTAATTGCTGCGCAGCTGCCAGGCTTGTTGCATGCTGTTCTAGCCTTTCAACACTAAATAATTCAGCTCGAATAGGAGCAGTTTCTTGCCATAGTGCTGGGATAAAGCGCGTGCTACATTGCTGAAAATAACTCAAAGTCTTACGCAGTAATGCTTTCATAAGCCGCCTTAGGGATCAGGTAACGGTGCAATACCGGGGGGCTTAGCTTAACCTTAGATAAAAAACATGTCGGTGCGTTGCCGTACATAGCGAATTGGTGGCAAAGAGCTGCAAAGAGGGTTACAAGTGAGCGTGTTTACCTTGTCGAGCGTGTAATGCTGTACTTTTTTGTTCTTCGGATAAGGTCACGTGGTAAGGGAGCAAGCGATCTGTTTCTGCTTTAACCACGGCGTAACACTCGCAACTTAGCTGTTCCAGTTTTACCCTATCCAACACCGTGATATGGCCTCGGCTGTATTCTATCACATGGAGTTTATGTAATCGGCCAGCGGCCTCCGTCACCCCTTCGCGGCGGACTCCTAACATATTGGCAATCAGTTCTTGCGTCATAACTAATTGATTACCATTGAGTCGATCGAGTGATAATAACAACCAGCGGCAGAGCTGTTGATCAATATTATGATGGCGATTACAGACGGCAGTTTGCGCCATCTGAGTAATCAGGGCTTGTGAGTACCTTAGCATCAAAAACAATAACTCACCGTGGCGATTAAACTCATCTTTTAAACGCTGGCCTAATAGTCGGTAAGCAAAACCAGAGCTTTGCACTACGGCTCTACTGGTCGTACTTTCGCCGCCCATAAATAAGGCTATACCGATCATACCCTCATTACCTACTACCGAAATTTCGGCAGAAGCACCGTTTTCCATTACATACAGTAAGGAAACAATACAATCGGTTGGGAAATACACATAGCGTAAAGTATCACCAGACTCGTATAACACCTTGGCTAACGGCATACTAACTAACTCTAGATGTGGGAAGAGTCGCTGTTGTACATCTGTTGATAAGGCACCCAGCAGATGATTTAGGGTGGGGGGCGACGCGGCAAAGGCTTTGGCCGCGTCGTTAATCGAAGTATGTGACATTGCTGCATCCGTTCAGTATTGAGCTACAATTAAAAGTATCAGTTTACAAGTATAGCCAAAATTAACGGCTGCTCTGTACGTTATCGCACATAGTGAGCGCTAAACACTATTTCATTCGAATATCATTTTATCCGAATATCATTTTTTACCGAACTTACGCCAGTCACGCTTTTGGCAACGTTACTGGCTTGGGTGATTTCAGCACGCGAGCTAACAAAGCCGCTTAACTGCACCACACCTTTAAAGGTTTCAACGTTAATTTCACTGACGCTAAGGGAGGGTGTATTGAGAATTGCCGCTTTCACCTTCGTGGTGATGACGGTGTCATCAATATATTCGCCTGTACTTTCGCGGTTGGTGTTAGCACCACAGCCTAGTAAAGAGAGTGCCAGTAAACTAATAAAAAAAAGACTAAAGACGGATAAAGATTTCATTGATTGCTCCGGTAGAAAAGTTAGCGTATTAAACGCCTCTGCTTAAAGGATGATATTTTTAAAGTGCCCGTTTTTTCTAATCGTTACTGCTATCACAGCCAGTTAAGAGAAGCAGTAACACACTGAGTGGGACAAACATTAAATATAGTTTCTGCATGATAGTGCTCTTTAATGGAAAGGAATTGACAGCGTAATCTTTGCAGCCTAACGCTGTCTGTGCGGCAACGTACCTACACTAGAACTTGATAGATTGTTCCATACTATGAGTTGACTTGGTGCGATAACGCACCGAAAGCCACAAAACGCTCTGGCATAGTTGTTGTTACCACCCCTTAGTGGTGCCTGACTATCTGGAGTGATCAATGAAAACCCTAAATGCGACCTTAGTGCCTGCTCAACGCTCAAGTTACAGATCGTGGCCTGGTCGTAACCTTGGGTGATCTGTTATTTGATACCGGACAGTTTAGCTTGCGCGGAGGCAGCAACGCCCACTTACACAAGCTGGCACAATTTTTAACGACCAATAGTGAACGTACCGCAATGATTGAGGGGCATACCGATAGCGTTGGTGCAGACTCTGCCAATATGCTGTTATCGCAGCGTCGTGCCGATACCGTCAAAGCGTTTTTAGTTGCCCAAGGCATTGCGGCGAATCGTTTGCAAGCCAAGGGTTTAGGTGAAGCATTGCCACTGGCAACGAATGCTTCAGCGCAGGGTCGGCAGCAAAATCGCCGAGTGGAAGTAATCATTGCTAAAAAGTGAGAAACCTATGTTAGAAACAATCATTGTACTGCTGGTTATTTTATGGGCTTTGGGTTTAGTCTCGTCTTACTCCATGGGAGGCTTAATTCATCTACTGCTAGTTGTTGCAGTAGTGGTGTTAATTGTCAGAGTGTTACGTGGCCGTAAAATATAGCTCTTACCGTAAGATTAGCTGCTGTCTGCCGGATTTAACCTGCTGTTGCGATCACAGTATGAGCGTATTCGCTAGCCGGCATGACGTTAATTTCTCGTATTTTAGGAGGGTTTCAGGTAGACTGCGCGCCCTTCATACAGAAGGGCACTGCAGCTGCGGGCAGAGATTTTCGCAGCAACCATTGCGGGAATACGCATGCAATTTACAGATTTACCGCTGTCGGCCGAATTATTAAAGGCCGTGGCAGAGAAAGGCTACACCACACCTTCACCTATTCAGCAACAAGCTATCCCTGCCGTTTTGGCCGGGCGCGATTTAATGGCCGCCGCGCAAACTGGTACCGGTAAAACCGCGGGCTTCACACTGCCTTTGCTACAGTTGTTAGCCGAAGGCAAGCAACAGGGACGCAAGGTACAGCCAAATCAGGTACGGGCGTTAATTTTAACCCCTACCCGTGAGCTAGCCGCGCAGGTTGCCGAAAGTGTCGAGCTATATGGTAAATATTTACCGCTACGCAGTGCTTTAGTCTTTGGTGGCGTAAAAATTAACCCACAAATGATGGCGCTGCGCAAAGGCACCGACATTCTGATTGCCACCCCAGGCCGTTTAATGGATTTATACCAGCAAAACGCCGTGCGGTTTAACCAACTCGAAGTGCTGGTGTTAGACGAAGCCGATCGCATGTTAGATATGGGCTTTATCCGCGATATTAAGAAAATATTGGCACTATTGCCGCCGAAGCGCCAAAACCTGTTGTTTTCGGCGACCTTCTCTACGGAAATTCGTGCCTTGGCCAAAGGCCTGCTGAACGATCCGTTAGAAGTAACAGTAACCCCGCCGAACAGCACGGTAGAGCGCATTGAGCAATGGCTTTACCCAGTAGATAAAGCACAAAAAGCCAATTTACTGATCCAGCAAATTAAGCAGCATAATTGGCAGCAAGTGTTGGTGTTTACTAAAACCAAACATGGCGCCAATAAGCTTACTCTGCTACTAGAAAAAGCGGGCATTTCGGCAATGGCTATTCACGGCAACAAGAGCCAGAATGCTCGTACCAAAGCCTTAGCTGATTTTAAAGCCGGTGCTGTGCGGGTGTTAGTGGCAACCGATATTGCTGCGCGTGGCTTAGATATTCAGCAATTACCGCAAGTCGTTAACTTTGAGTTGCCGAATGTCGCCGAAGACTATGTGCACCGGATTGGTCGTACTGGCCGCGCGGGCGCTGCGGGCTTAGCCGTTTCTCTGGTTTGTGCCGAAGAGATGAAAGAGCTTAAAGGCAT
>CAZNXI010000127.1:7886-9037 GCA_964577005.1 uncultured Rheinheimera sp. | reverse complement strand
GCTACTTACAAGCGTTACGGATCCGGCGGGCTTATTTCCGCGAGCACGGTGCAACTGCTACCGACCATGGTCATCCATCAGCAATTACTGCCGATCTCCCTGAAGCTGAAGCTGCTGAGCTATTTCAACGCTGCTTAGCAGGCACTGCAACGCCAACTGAAACCGAATTATTCCGTGGCCAAATGCTAACGGAAATGGCGGGTATGAGCTTGCAAGATGGCATGACCATGCAAATTCACCCTGGCGCACACCGTAACCACAATCAGGTGATCTTTGAGCGTTTTGGCCCAGATAAAGGTGCAGATATTCCAAGCCCAACCGAATTTGTGAGTAACTTAAAGCCACTATTACAAAAATACGGTAACGAAGCGGATTTAAACATTATTTTATTTACGCTGGACGAAACCACCTATGCTCGCGAACTCGCCCCCTTAGCAGGTCATTACCCCGCCTTAAAACTCGGTCCAGCTTGGTGGTTCCATGATAGCCCTGAAGGTATGTTACGTTTCCGGCATCAAGTCACCGAGACCGCCGGTTTTTACAACACCGTAGGTTTTAACGACGATACCCGTGCTTTCTTATCTATTCCGGCAAGACATGATGTGGCCCGTCGTATTGACTGCCGCTTCTTAGCGGGCCTGGTGGCAGAACATCGCCTCACCGAGGCCGAAGCCCATGAACTGGCCTATGAGCTGACGTATGGACTGGTGAAAAAAGCGTATCAGTTGAAATAGTAAAAAGGTTGTCAGGGCATACCTCGATACTTGACAGCGAAGCTCAGTAAAGGCTAAACAAAGCGTGTCCAGCATGGATGCTGGACAGGAGCCCCCAGGGAAGGGTTCACGGCGTCTTTGTGTGCCTTTACTGAGTGAAGCCACTAAGCTTAACGTGAACAGCAGGCAAATTATGGAACATTTAAGCAATAATACGCTCGCCAGCCTAAACGGCAAAATACCGCTACCCGCCTATCGGTTAGCTGACCGCAAACCGCAGATCGGTATCGTACATTTGGGCCCCGGCGCGTTCTTTCGTGGCCATCAGGCTTTTTACACCGATCAAGCACTACAACGCGGTGGCGACTGGGCGATCAGCGCCGTATCGATGCGTTCAGCCGATGTCAGTCAGGCGCTTATGCCACAAGATGGCTTATA
>CAZNXI010000127.1:0-7876 GCA_964577005.1 uncultured Rheinheimera sp. | reverse complement strand
CTTATATACCTTGGCGGTACTGGATGCTGAAACAAGTTATCAAATTATCGGTAGCATCCAAGAAGTACTGATTGCCACTGAACACTATGCTGAAGTCTTTGCCCGTTTAACGGCTCCAACCACACGCTATGTCACCATGACCATCACCGAAAAAGGTTATTGCTTAAATACGGCGGGTGAGTTGGATCTGCAACATCCGCACATTCAGCACGACCTGACCGTGAACAATAAAGCCGTTACTGCGATAGGGTTATTAGCCAGAGCTTTAGCCGTGCGTTATCAACATAATATTGCGCCCTTTTGTGTGATTAGTTGCGATAATTTAACAGACAATGGGCATAAATTACGGCGGGCTTTAATCAGTTTTGCTGCGCAAAGCGATCCAGCGCTGGCGAACTGGCTAGAGCAACAGTTGATTAGCCCTTGCACAATGGTTGATAGCATTACTCCAGCGACTGACGATGCACTGCGGGCTAATGTTACTGCGGCCATAGGGTTAACGGATAATTGGCCGATCAAGCGTGAAGCCTTTGTGCAGTGGGTGATTGAGGATATTTTACCGGCTGACCGGCCAGCATGGCAGCAAGTGGGGGTCATTTATGCTGCCGACGTTAGTGCTTTTGAAAAAGCCAAGTTACGCCTGCTCAATGCGCCGCATTCCACCCTAGCGTACATGGGGTATTTGCTCGGACATGAAACGGTCTATGATGCGATGCAGGATGCGCAATTGGTTAAGCATATTCAGCAAATGGTAGAGCTGGAATTAATTCCGTCGTTTCAAGCACCGGTAGAGTTAAATCCCAATCACTACAGTGCTGCTATTTTTGCGCGCTTTTGCAATCCGGCTATCCGGCATTTATTAGCGCAAATTGCTTGGGATGGCTCGCAAAAAATGCCAATGCGGATTTTACCCGCTATTCAAGATAATTTGGCTGCAGGCAGGTCAATTCAGCATTTAGCGAGCTGTTTAGCCGCGTGGTTTTTATTTATTCAACAGCGTGCCCGAGAAGGCGAAAAACTGGTTGATCCCCTTGCTGAACAACTGCTGGCAGTGGCAGCTAAATGTCAGGGCGAAGCAGCTTATGATGTTGCTTTATTTTTAGCGATAGAGGCCGTTTTTCCGGCCGTGCTGTCCCAAGATGCCGCTTTCGTAACGGCAGTCATTTCATCTTATCAGGCTATATCAACCTTAGTGGCACAGCGTGCTGCGAACAAGCAAGCCAATCAGCGCAATAATACTCAACTTAGTGGAGCCCTTTAATGTCGGCGTTATCAACAATACTGCAAGGCCCTGCCTTATTACCCATTATTCAGGCAGACACGCCGACAGAAGCCGTTGCCATCGCCAATGCGATGTATCGAGGCGGTATTGGCTCGGTGGAAGTGGTGCTACGCACGGTTAAAGCCTTAGACTGTATTAGCGCCATTCGCATGCACATTCCGCAATTGTTGGTGGGTGCAGGCACCATTTTATCCAAGGCAGATGCGCAAGCCGCCAAAAATGCTGGTGCGCAGTTTTTGGTTAGCCCCGCCAGTACGCCAAAATTATTACAGGCAATGCTGGACACTGATTTACCGCTGGCACCAGGTGTTTCGACACCGTCAGAAATTGCGCTGGCAATTGAAATGGGTTTAACCGAGCTAAAATTCTTCCCCGCGAATCTTTCAGGTGGCTCAGCCATGTTAAAGGCCTTAAGTGGTATTTTTCAGCAGGTGCGTTTTTGCCCCACGGGTGGCATTAGCCAACAGAATTTATCGGAATACTTGGCATTGAAAAATGTGTTTGTGGTTGGTGGTTCATGGGTATCACCAGCCAAAGCCGTGGCTGAACAAGACTGGGCATTAATCACTGAATTATCGCGTCAGGCGACAGCCCTGGCATTGCAGTTAAAGCAAGCGGTTTAAGGAGCAAGAGCATGAGCAAACGTATTGTGATTATGGGCGAGTGCATGGTCGAGCTGTTTCAACTGGTCGAAAATGTTTACCATCAGGCGTTTGCCGGCGATGTGTTTAACACGGCAGTGTATTTAAAACGCTGCTGTGAGCAGCCGGTAGAGGTACAATTTTTTACCGCTGTGGGTACTGATTTGATTAGCGATAAGTTAGTCAGAGCGGTCGAGCGGGAAAAAATTGATACTAGTCTGATTCTGCGCACGAAAACGGCTCGTCCTGGCCTGTATATGATCAATACCGACGCCTTTGGTGAGCGTAGCTTTGTGTACTGGCGTGATACATCCGCGGCCAAGCAGGTGCTGCAACTGGCCGCTGCGCAAAATGTTTATGAGCAAATCGCTGGCGCAGACATGTTTTTCTTCTCGGGTATTACGCTGGCCATTTTAAGTGAACAAGACCGTGAAGATCTGTTTGCCTTAGTGCGCCGCTTAAAGGCCGCTGGTAGCCAGATTATCTTTGATCCGAATTACCGACCTGCTTTATGGCCAAATGCTGAAGCCGCGAAAACAGCGTTTGTACGTGCTTACCAGTTAGCCGATGTCGCTATGCCGGGCTTAGATGATCACAAAGTGTTATTTGACGCGGTGTCTACCGAGCAGGTTGTCGCGCAACTGGCAGAGCTGGGTGTGGCCGAGATTATTGTCAAAAATGGCAAAGACGGCATCAGTGGCCGTTACCAACAACAAGATTTTTCCGCCTTGGCGCATCCAGTAAAAAAAGTGGTGGATACCACAGCGGCTGGTGATTCCTTTAATGGCGGTTATTTAGCCGCTAGGTTAGGTGGTATTGCTCCGCAGTATGCGGTTAAATTTGCGGCAAGGCTAGCGGGTTTTGTTGTGGAGCATACCGGCGCCATTGTTGCCAAAGAGCATTTTAATGGCTTTTGGGCAAAGAACCGGCCGTCACAGTTTCAAAAGTAATATCACGCTAAATCTGGTTTTCAAGCTCGGCTTATGCAGTAACCAGAGGTTGCAAGCTTTATGACCAAAGCGGTCAGAGAGTCAACGACTAAAACAAGATCTGAAGTATCAGACAGTATCTCTACAACCAGATGGTGCCAGTGGCAACGAAAACATAATTGGGAGTAAGGTATGAGTATAGCAACAGTGTTTCCGCAAGCCGCTGATATTCCAGCTCAGTTTGTGCAGCAGCAGGTGATAGAACAACGTGAATATTTGCTCAACGGCGAGCTGGCTAGTTGGCTGGGTGAACTTAGCCCAGTGATTAGCCCGGTGCAGTTTCGCTCGGGATCTGGCAGTTCGGCGCAGCTATCTCCGGTATTATTGGGTTATACCCCTTTATTAGATGCTAGTGCCGCCTTGCAGGCGCTAGATGGCGCGGTAAAAGCCTATGATCTGGGGCGCGGTGCATGGCCCAGCATGCCAGTATTGCAACGCATTGGCCATGTCGAAAAGTTTCTGGGTTTGATGCAGCAGCAACGCAGCGAAGTGGTGCGTTTGTTGATGTGGGAAATTGGTAAAAACTATACCGATGCAGCCAAAGAGTTTGACCGCACCTGTGACTATATCCGCGATACGATTGCCGCTTTAAAACAGCAGGATCGCGCCGCCAGCCATTTTATTATTGAACAGGGAGCTTTGGGTAAAATTCGTCGCGTGCCTGTGGGCGTAGCGCTTTGTATGGGGCCTTTTAACTACCCATTAAATGAAACCTTTACCACCCTGATCCCCGCTTTGATTATGGGCAATACCGTGATCTTTAAACCGGCCAAATACGGTGTGCTATTAATTCAACCATTATTAAAAGCTTTTCAGCAAAGCTTTCCAGCCGGGGTGATTAATATTATCTATGGCCGTGGCCGCGAAACGGTTGGTGTATTAATGGAAAGCGGCAAGATTGATCTTTTTGCCTTTATCGGTACTAATAAAGGGGCCAGCGATTTAAAACGCATGCATCCCAAGCCGCACCGTTTGCGTGCTGTACTGGGCTTAGATGCGAAAAACCCCGGTATTATTTTCGCCGATGCAGATTTTAAACGCACCTTAAGTGAAGTGGTGTCTGGCGCCTTGTCATTTAATGGCCAGCGCTGTACAGCCTTAAAAATTCTGTTTGTTGAGCGCAGTATTGCTGATCGCTTTGTGACCGAGCTGTCTGCTGCCGTTGCTAAGTTAGCGCTGGGCATGCCGTGGGATAAAGACGTGGCTATTACACCTCTGCCTGAACCGGGTAAAACGGCATTTTTAACGGAATTACTGCAAGATGCCCTTGCCAAAGGGGCTGCGGTTCAAAACCCTGATGGTGGTGAAACTGCTGGCTCGTTATTCCGCCCCGCTGTGTTGTATCCGGTTAATAGCCAAATGCGCTTATATCACAAAGAACAATTTGGCCCACTGGTACCGGTCGTCCCTTTTGATCATATCGATGAGGTGATCGATTACGTGGTGAATTCTAACTTTGGGCAACAGCTGAGTATTTTTGGCCAAAATGCCAAGCAGGTCGGTGAGCTGGTAGATATTTTTGCCAATCAGGTAGGCCGCATTAACATTAATGCACAGTGCCAACGCGGACCAGATAGTTTTCCGTTTAACGGCCGTAAAGATTCTGCCGAAGGCACGCTATCGGTTGTGGACGCCCTTAGGCAATTTTCTATCCCGACGTTGGTGGCAACCAAGTATCAGGATGGCGATGTCGCCTTTGTGAAACAGATGATCAGCCAGCGGGCATCGCACTTTCTGGCGACGGATTTTTTATTTTAACGAGAAATCAATAACAGTATTTTTTTAAAACTTTTTGCTACCGGTGGCATTAGTGGTGTATTCGTTAGGTAAAACACGGAGTTTTACCACACCGGCAAACCATAACAATAAGGGGAACAAATAAATGACAGGCAACTTTAACAAAAATAAACTTTTTTTAGCCATGCTATTAGCCCTAACGCCAAGCGGTTTGGTGTTAGCGCAAGCGGAAACAGAAACCGCAGCAAAACCCGTAGCTGAAGAAGACATTGAAATTATCGAGATCACCGGCTTTCGCGGCAGTTTAAACGTGGCGTTAATGGCAAAACGTGATGCGGTGGGTTCCAAAGAAGTCATTCTGGCCGAAGATCTGGGAAAATTTCCTGACTTAAACGTAGCGGATAGTCTAGCGCGGGTACCTGGTATTGCTATAGAACAAGATGCAGGTGAAGGGCGGCAAATTAGCTTGCGTGGTTTGGGGGCGACCTTTGTTAAAACCACTATTAATGGTATGGAATCTGCGTCTGCCGGTGCGGCAACCGATGCGGCTGGTGGTTCTAATAAAAGCCGTGCTTTTGACTTTAACGTGTTTGCTTCAGAGCTATTCACCCAAATTGATATTAACAAGACCTTGGCTGCCGAACTAGAAGACGGCGGTATTTCTGGTAATGTCAACTTACAGACCGCGCGACCTTTTCAATATCAAGATACCAAGTTTGCCTATAACGTGAACGCGCGTTACAACGATGTGGCTGAGGAAGTGACACCCAGAGCGTCGTTAATGTTTAGTAAAAATTGGGACAATAAATTTGGCGTTTTAGTGTCCGCGGCTTACTCTGAAGGGTTGGTGCAGAGTGAAGGTGTTACCACTGGCCGCTGGACTGTGAATAACCCGGCATGGACAGCAGGTGGCGCCGATAATAAGTTGACCGCAGCGCCTGTTACGCAATTATCACCCAAAGGCGTTTATACCAATGAAAATATGGAAGGGCTTTGGTTACCCAGATTACCGCGCTACTCGATTTTTAATAAGCAACAAGAGCGTTTAGGGATAACCGCGGCCTTCCAATATCGCCCTATTGATGATTTAACCTTAAATGTCGATTTTCTTTACGCTGGGCTTGATAGCACCATGGATGAGTTCCAATATTCAGCACTGTTGCGTAATAATGTGTCTAGCCGTACCAATATTTTTGCTGAAAACTTGGTCGTCGACGCTAACAATACCATCGTCGCAGCCACTTTATCTGGCGTGCCAATCCGCTCTGAAGCGCGACAAGATGTCTCTGATTCCACTTTTAAACAAGTTACTTTTAGTGGTGATTGGCATATCAATGAAAAGTTGCGGATGAATTTCTTGGTCGGTATGGGGCAGTCTGATTTAGATATACCTTACCAAAGAACCTTTGCCTTAGATAGCTTTAATTCAACTTTTTCATATAGTTATGATAGCAACGTCGATCCGATAGCCTTGATTGGGCAAAGTGGTACTGCCCTTGGTCAAGGTAGTTTAAATATGAATATTCCAGCATTTGCCTTTGCTCCGTCTCAAGCCTTTGGCGCCAGCTATACCAAAGCAGAATTAGAGCAATTAATGCTAAATCCTGATTTATATAGTTTAGGGTTAATTCGTAATCGTAATCAGCAAATCAATAGTGAAAACAAAAACCTTTCATTACATTTTGCTTATGAGCTCTCAGATCAATACACCTTAAAGTGGGGGGTAAATCACCGCACTTTTAGCACTGCCAATGTGCAACGTGATAATGGCTGGCGCAATATCAATACGGCTAATAATAGTGTGAGTGGGCAGGTGGCTGAAGTACAAGTGCAACAACTGGATCCTAGTTTAACTGCCGGTTCACTGTATGCGTTAACGTTAGCTCAGGCAGGACAGTCTTTTGGGAATGCAGCCAGTGTACCAGGAAATTCCACCTTATCAGCCGGCAGTTGGCTCACAACCAACTATGGCAAGGTGTTTGATGCCTTTAATAATGAAGCTTTTTTTGAAGCAAAAGAACGTTACAACAGCACCTATGATTTGGAGGAGCGAGTACAAGGTATTTACTTACAGCTTGATTTTAGGATGGAACTCTTTGATCGCGAGTTACGCGGAAATATTGGTGGCCGTTATTTAGATAATAAAAACACCTCAGGTATTGTAAACTTAGATCATATTTATCGCGATGGTTATACGGCAGGTCGAGGCGCTGGCGCTAATTTTGCTGACGGTTATGGCTGGCGTTATACTGTAAGTGAAGGTAATGATTTTTTACCCAGCTTAAACCTTGCTTATGATATTACTGACGATTTAGTCGGACGCTTTAGTGTTTCCAAAGCCATTACTCGCCCACCACTGAGTAATTTAGCGTCAGCCATTCGTGTGACGCGGCCAAGTAATGCCAATAATGACACTGCTACGATACAGCTTGGTGCAGGTCCCACTTTACGTCCCTATGAAGCTGATCAAATTGACCTTGGTTTAGAGTGGTACTTTGATAAAGAAGCTTTACTTGCAGTGGCGTTCTTCTATAAAGATATGACAGGGTTAAGCCGTGGCACTCGACAAGAAGTGTTAACTGCTCAGCAATTGGAGCAGTTAGGGATTGATATCGGTGATCGCGATCCTGCTACAGTGACATGGGATATTTCACAGCTGGTTAATACACCAGGTGAAAGCGTACGAGGATTAGAGTTTATTTATCAACAACCCTTTACCATGTTACCAGAGCCATTTAATCGGTTTGGTTTGCAAACAAACTTAACCTTAATTGATTATGAGCAAGACATTACCGATCCCTTTACGCTCGAGCAAGTGACACTGATGGCGGAGGAAACCTCTAAGCGTACTTATAATGCCACTGTGTATTACGAGTATGAAAAATTTAGTGCGCGTTTTTCTTACAATTTCCGTGAGCGCTTTATCAAACAGTATTTAAATAAATATCGGGATGAAGGGTTATTCGGTCGTGGTTTAGAAGATAAAGCTCAGCTGAATTTTTCAGCAAGATATAAATTTAGTAAAACTATGTCTTTTAGCTTTGAGGCCATCAACTTGACCAACGAAGCCAATACCCAGTGGAGCGATTTATATACACCGCGTCCTTACGAGTATCTATTAACAGGTCGGCAATATCTGTTAGGTGTTCGAGGTTCATTCTGATGTTAACTGCATTATGTCGGGTAGTTGTTTTGTTCTGGCTTAATGCATGGTTAGGGTCGCCCGC
>CAZNXI010000126.1:0-9045 GCA_964577005.1 uncultured Rheinheimera sp. | reverse complement strand
GATTTTTATCAGTGGCTGGCGGCGAATGAGGTGCCCTTAGCCCAAGCGGCGGATTATTATGGCCTAGCGCTGGCGCTAGGTGGGATGGAATTGTCGATGCAACAGTTAGTCGCACTCTATGCGATGTTTGGCAATCAAGGGCAATACCAACCCTTACAGTGGCTCAGTGCGCAAGAGTCTGCAGCTGAGTCGAGCGTACATGTTGCCGTGCCTGTAAAAGCGATCACTGAGGCGCAAGGCTTGAGTCCTGAAGCCGCTTTTTTAACATTACAAATGTTAGCCAGCCAACCCGGATTGCGTTCGCAGCGTTTTGCCGAGTTAGCGGCTGAGCCGAAGGTGGCTTGGAAAACGGGCACCTCTTATGCTTATCGCGATGCTTGGACACTTGGCTTATATGGTGATTATGTGCTGGCGGTGTGGTTAGGCAACTTTGATGGTAGCAGTAACCCGAATTTGATTGGTCGTAACGTGGCCGCCCCCTTGTTCTTTTCACTTTTACCGCTTCTAGGCGAGCAACAGCAAGCCAATCAACAGTTGTTTGCGCCAAGCGAGCAGCTTAATTTACGTGAGGTGGCGCTGTGTCGGCAAAGCTATCAATTACCCAATCAGTTTTGCCCAGAAACAGAGTCTGGCTGGGTGATCCCTGGCGTGTCGCCGGTAGCCGTGTCTGATCTGCACCGTCCGGTACCGATTTATCGGCAGACGGGGTTACGCGCGTGTCAGCATCAACCGCCGCTCACTGAGCTTGCGGTATTTGAATTTTGGCCCTCAGATATCGCTGCCTTATACCAACAAGCTGGGATCCGTTTACGGCAACCGCCTGCTTTTGCAGAAGCTTGCCAACAGCTAAGCCAAACGCAGGCCCAACCGCCGCAAATAGTGTCACCGCAGCCGCATTTAACCTATTTACCGCAAGCCGGTCAGCCGCTTGCTTTACAAGCGCGTTTTGATGGCGCAGCCAAGCAGGGATATTGGTTTGCCGATCAGCGCTATTTAGGTGCGGTAAAACCAGGCGAAACCTTATTTTGGCCCGCGACGACAGGCCGTTATCAGCTAAGAGTGCAGGATGATTTAGGCAGCGTGAGCGAAATTACGTTGAATGTGCAATAATATTGGGCAGAATGGCATGAAGCTATAGGCAAAAAGCAGTAAAATCGTCTTCCAATTATTTTGCCGTATTTTCAGAATTGCGGCCTAACGTGTGAGATCACATCCGCATGAGAATCTTAGCTGTTCTATTCACCGTATTTCTGTCAGCATTACTGGCGGCCTGTAGTAAAGCCCCTGTTACAGTTAACACTGAGGCTGCTGCTAAAAATCAGCATAGCTTGGTGATCATTTCGATTGATGGCCTGCGCCATGATTATCTTCAGTTGCATCAGGCACCCATGCTAGCCGAGTTGGCAGCCGGTGGTGTGCATGTTAAACAGTTACAGCCGGTTTTTCCTAGCAAGACCTTTCCTAATCACTATTCACTGGTTACTGGCTTACATCCAGAAAAGCACGGCATCGTTGATAACTCAATGTATGATCCTGAGCATCAACGCCATTTTACGATGCGCATGAAAGAAGAAGTCGCTGATGGCTTTTGGTGGCAAGGTGAACCTATTTGGGTAACCGCAGAATTACAAGGGCTTACTGCGGCAACCTATTTTTTTCCAGGTTCAGAAGCTGAAATAAAGGGGACTAGACCCACCTATTGGTTTCCTTATGAGCATGATACGCACAACAGACAGCGCACCGAGCAAGTCTTAGCTTGGTTAGCGATGCCAGAAGCAGAGCGCCCAAAAATCATTACGCTGTATTTTAGTGATGTCGATAGTGCTGGCCATAATTACGGTCCTGCCTCAGCTGAAGTGGCCAAGGCATTGCAAGAGGTTGATGCTGAAGTAGCCTACTTAGTTAATACCCTTCGCCAGCGAGGTCAATTTGAACAGGTAAACCTAATGATCAGTTCAGATCACGGTATGGCAGAAGTCGATCAGCGTAAATATATGATTGCTGACGAATTATTTGATAGTAGTTTAGCACAGACAGTACGCTTCTCACGGGAGATCATTAGTATCTTCCCTAAAGAAGGGGCTGAAGACACGATTTATCAGCAAATTGCTGCGCGTTTTAATCCCGAGCAGATGCGTTTATATCGCAAAGCTGAATTACCTGCACGCTTTCATCACCAGCAGCATAGCCGTATTGCACCAATTATCTTGCTAGCAGAGCAGCCGTGGATTTTTGTGCGCAAAAGTTTATTACCGGGTTTAAAAGCCGATCCGTCTTTTTTACGTGCCCGTGGCAGTCATGGGTATGACAATACTGAGTTGGAGATGCAGGGCATGTTAATTGCCTTTGGTCCGGCTTTTCAGCGTGGGGCTGTGGTACCAAAACTTAGCATGGTGGATATGTACAATGTGATGGCGGCGGCGGTAGGGCTTACTCCAGCAGAAAATGATGGTGATGAAGCGATATTACCTCTATTGTTGGCGCAGGATTAATACTGCATGCAGTGTGGTCATTTTGCTGCTGGGCGCTGCCAGTCCTGTCAATGGCTGGCTAAACCTTATCAAAGCCAGTTAGCGTTAAAGCAGCAACAGCTAGCTGAATTATTGGCGCCTATGCAACCCTTTCAGCTATTACCTGCAGTAGCCAGTGCCGAGCAGCAGTTCCGCTATAAAGCGAAGATGGTGGTGTTAGGTACGGTAGAGTCGCCGCTATTAGGTATTGTTAATGCACAGGGCGACGCCTTAGATTTAGCCGATTGCCCACTATACCCCGCGACATTTGCGCCGGTATTCAGTGCTATTAAAAACTTTATTAGTTTGGCGAAGCTAGAGCCCTATGAGGTCACAGCACGGCGTGGTGAGCTCAAGTTTATTCTGCTAAGTCAAAGCCAACATAGTGGCCGATTTATGTTGCGCTTTGTGCTACGTTCAAAAAATCATCTGGCGGTTATTCAGAAATATCTGCCCCAGTTGTTAAGCCAAATCCCCGAGCTGGAAGTAGTGAGCATTAATTTACAGCCGCAGCATGCGGCCTTGCTGGAAGGCGCCGAAGAGATTGTATTAAGCCAGCAAACATTGTTACGCGAGCAGCTGAACCAGGTGCCGCTGTATTTAACGCCGCAAAGCTTTTTTCAAACCAACCCAAGCGTAGCGGCCGCCTTATATGCAACGGCAGCACATTGGACGACAGCGCTAGCGCAACAAGGCGAGCAAATAACAGCGCTTTGGGATCTATTTTGTGGGGTAGGCGGCTTTGGTTTGCATCTGGCCAGTGCGTTAAAGCAACAGACTGAGCAAGAGCCCGCTTTGGTAGGAATAGAAATTGCCGCACCAGCCATTGCCAGTGCCAGCCAAGCCGCGGCAGAGCTTGGGTTAACTCAAGTGCGTTTTCAGGCACTGGACTCGGCAGCATTTGCCAATGCGGCGGCGCAAGCCCCCGATTTATTGGTGGTCAATCCGCCAAGACGAGGTTTAGGCGCAGCCTTATGTGAAAGTATCAATCGTTTACAACCGCGCTGGCTGATTTATTCTAGCTGTAATCCAAATACCTTAGTCTCGGATTTACTAAAGTTACCGCAATACCAACTGCAAAAAGTACAGCTGTTTGATTTATTTGCCCACAGCAGCCATGCCGAGGTGCTTACCTTGTTAAAGCGCAGCTAGTCTTAAAGCGCAGCTAACATTGCTTGCGCTTTTAAGTCTAGAGCGTTAACGTTTAAAACCAATCCGAAAACCACCCCAATGCTGGCCATCGACGTAAATGGGCACCGATAAATCATGCATGATTTCACCGGTGTCGCGTTTATAGGTTTGTAGCAGCATGGCTTCGGTATTGCTCCCGCAGCGGCTACCGGTTCGATCGTTAAAAATCCGCTTGGTGCGGTTTTGTAGTAAATCTTTTTCATAATTACCGGTTAGCGGCTGGCTAAATTTACGATTATGGGTCGGAAAATAGCCTTTACGATCAACAGCACCAGCGTAGGTGATATTAGCATGGCGTTCTAAAATAGGTTCTTGTATGGCAGGAAAATGTTGATCGGCAAAGTTATCATAGTCAGTTTTGTATTTAGGCGGATTGGTATTGGCAATCGGCTGGTATTTTTCACTAAATAATTTTTCGCGGCTCAAAGTGCCATTTTTAAGCGCCTGACTAAATAGCTTAGCAATTTCTTTTGCCGCTAATTGTGCTTCGGCCAAGATGGGTTGGTAAAAAGTATCAATTTGCTGTTTGCTAAGCTCTCGATAAATTGTTTCTGTTTCTACAGAGGCGTCAATCGATTGTGCTGCAATGCTTTGGCCTTTATGTTCTATGGCGTCTAGAGCCGTACTTATATTTTGGATAGCAGAGCTAATTTGGGTACCGGTAAGCTCTAATCCTTGGCTCAATTGCTCAATTTGATTCAGTGCGCTGCTGGATTGATTAATTTCTTGAGTGATATAGTTTACGCCTGTAGCAACCTGTTTTAGTTCTTGCTGTACCTCTTGACTGGCATGTTCTAACTGTTGCATTAACGTGGCGGTATGTTCACTTTGCTTGCGAATATCACTGAGCATCACGCCAATATCTTTTGTGGCGCCAGCCGTTTTACCGGCTAGTGCTCTAACCTCTTCTGCTACTACGGCAAAACCGCGACCTTGTTCGCCAGCTCTGGCGGCTTCGATGGCGGCATTTAAGGCTAAAAGATTTGTTTGATCGGCAACACTATTGATCACTTCAGTAATATGTTGGATTTTGTCTGCACTGCTACGTAATGATTCTAATTCGGAGGCAGCATGACTGACTGCTGCCGCGAGTTTCTCAATTTTTACTACACCTAATTGCAAGCTACTATCGGCTTGCTGACTGGCTGTAGCAGCTTGATTAATCGTTTGATTGATAGTTTGAAAATTATGATTAAGCTGACTACTGGCGGTGGTTAAATCTTGCGTAGCATTGCCGATTTGTTGACTGTCTTCTCCGCTATGCTTGATGTCTTTAATCAGGGCATCAATATAAAAAGAGACCTCAGCTGCCCCGATGGCCATTTTGGATGTCGCTGTGCTGATATTATTGAATACAGCATCATAATTTGTGCTTGGCACTGATTGCTGCTCGGTGATTGCTGTGTTAGGAAGAAAAAAGAGATAAGCCGCTACTGCTAAAAAACCTAAGCCAAGAGCCAGCGTTGTATTAAGAAGCCAGAAAACCAAGGTTTGTAAGCAGACTAAGGCTAATAAAAACAGTAGATGGCGAGAAACTGATGCTGACATAGCAACTCCAATTAAGTTTTTTCCAGATTCTAGAAAAATGTTAAGCTTGTCAAATACATTGGTTGAGTTTACGACTAAAGTATTGAGTAAAATGGTATCAGCTAAAAAATCAACTACGAACAGATTAAGACTAGTATAGCTGGCTTTCAGTTGCTATTAAGTTTGTACTGTTAAAGTTTCGGTATTTTTGCCCCCAGAAAACTGCAAAGGAACATTTTGACTTATTTATCTTTATTTATTATCGGTTTTGTTGCAGCAACCTTATTTCCGGCATCTTCCGAGATAGTATTATTAGCTTTATTACAACAAGGTGATCAGCCTTTGCTGTTGTGGCTAGCGGCAACCACAGGTAATACGCTTGGTTCTTGTGTTAATTGGTGGTTAGGTTGGCAATTACGGCGTTTTCAACACAAAAAATGGTTTCCAGTGTCCGAGAAACAATTAGCCCGTGCTGAGCCATTATTTCTAAAATACGGCCGCTGGACCTTATTATTATCTTGGCTACCCATAGTGGGTGATCCATTAACGATGATCGCCGGTGTGCTGAAAGTCCCCTTTCCCGTATTTTTAGTCTTGGTAGCAATCGGCAAAGGCCTCCGTTATGGCATTTTGATTTTGCTGGCCTTGTCATTTTTTTAATGCAGTTTCGCTTTTCTGATAGCATTATGGCAGCGAATCCGTCATCATTATGCGTATTATCGACTAGCTAGGAAAACATTATGGAATACCAATTATCGGCTGCAGAATTAGCGCGTATCACGGCTCTGGATGCTGAACAACGTTATGAATATTTTATTCAAGCGGTAGCGGATTTACAGCAAATCTGGATCCTAACGGATGATGAAGGCTTTGTATTGGTGAGTGCTGAAGACGAGCGTTGTATCCCAGTATGGCCGCACGCTGAGCTGGCTCAGCAATGGATTGAGGGTGAGTGGGAAAATTGCCAAGCGCAGGCCGTTGATTTAGACACCTGGTTAAACAAGTGGACTGAAGGCTTAAACGGTGACGAGTTGAGTATTGCGGTATTACCTGACGCAGAAGGCCCAGGCGTTGTGGTTGCACCAGATGAGCTGGCTGAGACCTTAGTGAATGAATTGAGTGATGACGCTTAATTCGTAATAATTATAAAAAACGGCAGGTTATCCTGCCGTTTTTTTACCATAAAACCTAAGTCATGCTGGGATTAATTGACTAGCTCATTGCCATTTTTTTGGCCACCGGCAAAAGCGAGCAAATTATCGCTGGTGATTTGGCTAATTTGTTGCAAAGCTTCTTTAGTAAAGAACGCCTGATGACCAGTGATTAACACATTAGGGAAGGTGAGTAAGCGTTTGAAAACCTCATCATCGATCATTTGCTCAGACAGATCTTCAAAGAAGATATCCGCTTCTTGCTCATACACATCTAAGCCTAAATAGCCAATTTTGCGACTTTTTAAACTGTTGATAACCGCTTTGGTATCAATTAATGCGCCGCGGCTGGTATTAATCAGCATCACGCCATCTTTCATTTGTGCCAGACTTTGCTCATTGATTAAATGCTGAGTTTGCGGTGTTAATGGGCAGTGTAGACTGATGATATCGCTCTGCTGGTAAAGCTGCGCTAGACTGGTGTAATGATCACTAAATTCAGCGTTTTGCTGTATATCGTAACACAGTAGTTTACAGCCGAAGCCTTTAATGATGCGAGCAGTCGCTAGGCCAATGCGGCCAGTACCAATTATGCCAACCGTTTTGCCATACATATTAAAACCAAGCAAACCATCCAACGAGAAGTTATCATCGCGTACGCGATTAAAGGCTTTATGCAATTTACGGTTCAGTGTTAGCATCATCGCTAAAGTATGTTCTGCTACAGCCTCAGGTGAGTAGGCGGGTACCCTAGCGACGCGAATGCCTAGTTCTTTTGCTGTGTCCAAATCCACATTGTTAAACCCCGCGCAGCGGAGTGCGATCATCTCAATGCCCAGCTCGGATAATTGTTTTAAAACGGCTGCTGACAAGTCGTCATTAACAAAAGCACAGATAGCATGGCAACCTTGAGCAAGTTTTACGCTGTCTTGACTTAACCGGCTTTCAAAATAGCTGAATTTCAGGCTGCTATCTGCCCATTGGCCAAAGCCATCCTGATCATATTTTTTAGCACTGAATACAGCGACTTTCATCGGCAATCTCCCATCAAATTGCCGATAGCTTAACGTATTTTCTGTTGTCATAATTAGCGCCAGATCAAATTTACAGTAATTCTTCGATAGCTTGCGCTATGCTGGCCGGTTTTGTCCGCGGTGCATAACGTTTAACGACAATGCCTTCTTTGTTAACCAGAAACTTGGTGAAGTTCCATTTTACGGCACGGCTTTTCATTAAACCACGGGCATGATCTTTCAAATACTCAAACACAGGCGCTGCATCAGGGCCATTCACATTCAGCTTGCCCATCAAAGGAAAGGTAACACCATAATTTAATTCACAAAACTGTGCAATTTCGGTGTTTGAACCAGGCTCTTGCGCGCCAAATTGATTACAAGGGAAGGCTAAAATAACTAAGCCTCGTTGTTGGTATTGCTGATGTAAGGCTTCTAAATCTTTATACTGTGGGGTAAAGCCACATTTGCTGGCCGTGTTAACAATCAGTACTACTTTACCTCGAAACTGACTGAGCTCAATGGGCTTTCCTTGATTATCTGCTACGGTAAAATCGTAAAGTGTAGTCATGCTCATTCCTTTTAATTGCTTTTCATTAAGCGGATAACTTTGTAAGCTAGTGGCACAGTATGTCACATTTTTAAGTCATTTTTATGTCAAATTACGTTATGAAGGTTGCGTTTTTAGGGCTTGGCGTTATGGGGTTTCCCATGGCAGGTTTTTTACAACAAAAAGGTTATCCAGTTACCGTTTACAATCGTACTTTAGCCAAAGCCGAGCTATGGGTACAGCAATATGGCGGTAAGGCTGCGTTAACCCCAGCTAGTGCTGCTGCAGATGCCGATATCGTCTTTATGTGTGTGGGTAATGATGATGATGTGCGCTCAGTCGTCTATGGCGAGGACGGTGTATTAACTTCGCTGCGTGCTGGGTCGATTTTAGTTGACCACACTACGGCCTCTGCCGATCTCGCGCGCGAATTAGCCCAAGCCGCTGCAGCCAAAGGTATCGGCTTTTTAGATGCCCCGGTCTCAGGTGGTCAAGCGGGTGCTGAAAAAGGCATATTAACTGTAATGGTGGGAGGCGAGTCTGCGGTTTTTGTCAAAGCAGAAGCCGCGATGCGAAGTTATGCCCGCTGTGTAAAATTATTAGGCCCTACTGGCTCAGGCCAGTTGGCTAAAATGGTGAATCAAATATGTATTGCTGGGGTAGTGCAAGGTTTAGCCGAGGCATTAAATTTTGCTAAGAATGCCGGTTTAGATGGCGCTGCAGTAGTGGAGGTGATTTCGCAAGGTGCGGCCTCCTCATGGCAAATGCAAAACCGGTCTTTGACTATGCTGAATGATAAGTTTGATTTTGGTTTTGCAGTAGATTGGATGCGTAAAGATTTATCGATAGCACTAAACGAAGCACGCAAAAATGGCAGTGCTTTGCCATTAACGGCATTAGTCGATCAGTTTTATGCTGAAGTGCAGCAAATGGGCGGAAACCGTTGGGATACGTCTAGCTTAATTAAGCGGTTAACGCGTTAAGCGGGGTACTAACAAACCGCAGATTCAAGATTAGTGCAGCGCCCTTAGCTGGGTAGTAATTTTCTCCACCGGCTTCGAAGATCACGTCCCTGTGCCCACTCAGCCTGCGCAGCATCCCTG